>JAGQPO010000320.1 GCA_020426665.1 Planctomycetales bacterium | reverse complement strand
CGTCGCAGCTTTTTCCAGATAGGCCGTCAGTGCTTCGTTTTTTCTGCTCGCGGTGTCACCGCCGCTGGCAGTCAACTGGCTGGCGCGGCGTTTGCGCATCATGTCAAGCCGGGCTTCTGCGCGAGGTTTATCGTCGCCCGAAACACGTGCAAGGACAAACCACATGCCTAAGGTCACGAACAGAAAGATCGCGCCGGCGGTGACGTAGATTGGATTGATCGAAAGGGCTAGCAGAAGGGTCATCGTTAGGATCCGGGTGGGCCGGTGAAAGACTTAGCTGGCAGGAAACGGTATGGCCGCCGGTAAGACCTGACGGCGTGGGTTGCATCGATGAAATTAAACTTTGATCGTGATGATCTTTTTGATCACCAACGCGCCGATGATCTGGGTCACCAGTCCGAAGCCGAGCATGTAGCGACCGATTTCATCGGTGAACAACATCATCACGTACTCATAGTTCAACTTCAGCATGACCAGGAACAGGACGGGAGGCAGGGCCAACAGAACCGCACCACTCATTCGGCCTTCACCCGTCAAAGCTTGGATTTGACCCAAGATTTGAAGTCGCTCGCGAATCAGGTGACCGATTTTGTCCAAGATTTCCGCCAGGTCACCACCGGTTTGTCGCTGCAGAACAACGGCGGTGGCGAAGAAGCGAAGGTCCATGTTTGGCACCCGATCGGCCATGTCCTCGATCGCTTCGTCCAAGGGAATTCCGAGGTTTTGTTCTTCGAATGCTCGTCCAAATTCGCGCGCCAACGGATCTTCCATTTCCTTGGACACCAGACCGAACCCAGCGTTGAGCGAGTGTCCGGCACGCAGCGAACGTCCCAGCAATTCAAGGGCTTCGGGCATCTGATTGCCAAACTTCGAAAGTCGACGTTTTCGTTTGACCATCAACCAGCCGACAGGCACGGCGGCGAAAATCGGGCCGACAAAGATCGCAAGCAACTTGAAGGGGCTGGCCAAACAGATGGCGACCCCGGCACCGAAAGCGCCTAAACAAATCATTCCGAACTGGG
This sequence comes from Planctomycetales bacterium, assembly GCA_020426665.1. Taxonomy (GTDB): domain Bacteria; phylum Planctomycetota; class Planctomycetia; order Pirellulales; family Pirellulaceae; genus Stieleria. Next base: position 25,576 of record JAGQPO010000320.1, on the reverse strand, counting down.
CCGGCGGCATACGCACATCGGCCTGGTCCAGGTACTCGCCCAACCCGGGCATGCTTTTCATGATACTGCCGATCAGACCGGAGGCATCCTCGAATCCGCCTTCCATTAGCAACGATCCGGTTTCCTCTTTCAGTTTGCCGCCGCCGCCACCGCGTCGACGAGATGCCATTTGGGCAAGCCGGTCCTCTGTTGCGGTATTGTCACCGCCGGGAACAAGCATGTTGGCCGCAAGGGCCACCAAGGAGGCGACAAAAATGCCAACGGCGATGATGATGACGGTACCGGTCATAACAGATCAGGTCGTTTAGGAAGCGAAAAGTCTTGAGGGTAGAATCGCGATCAACGGTTTGGTCGGATTCGTGTTATCGGAGCATGATTGATTGGGCGGTCGACGCGACGATGATCAAGCATGCATCATGGTTCGTTCACGGAACGCACTGGACGGCAAACGCACGCCTGCCGATTCAAGTTTGTCCATGAACGTGGGGCGAACTCCGGAACATTCAAACGTTCCATACGCTTTTCCGTCTTCGCCGATGCCTTTTTGTTGGAACTTGTAAATGTCTTGCAGCACGATCGTGTCTTGTTCCATGCCGACCACTTCGGTGATGGCGGTGACTCGGCGCGGTCCGCCTTGAAGACGGTTGGCTTGGATCAAGACGTCAACTGCCCCGGCAATCTGTTGACGAATGGCTTTGACCGGCAATTCGAAACCGGCCATCATCACCATCGTTTCCAAACGGGCAATTGCGTCACGTGGGGTGTTGGCGTGAAGCGTCGTCAACGATCCGTCGTGACCGGTGTTCATCGCCTGTAACATGTCCAGCGTTTCACCACCACGACATTCCCCGATGATGATTCGTTCGGGACGCATCCGCAGGGCGTTCTTGACAAGGTCGGTTGCCGTGACCGCACCGTTGCCTTCGATGTTGGGCGGGCGTGTTTCCAGACGCACGACGTGGTCTTGTTGCAATTGCAATTCCGCCGCGTCCTCGATCGTTACGATCCGATCGGAATGTCCGATGAACGACGACAACGTGTTCAACAGAGTCGTTTTACCTGAACCGGTACCGCCCGCGATGATGCAATTCAGACGAGCCTTGATGCATCCTTCCAGCAACATCACCATCTCAGGTGTAAACGCTTTGTAGTTGAGCAAGTCCTCCAACTTCAGTGGATTGCTGCCGAAGCGGCGAATACTGACCGCGGCGCCGTCCAGAGCGAGTGGAGGAATGATGGCGTTGACCCGCGAACCGTCCTCCAGACGGGCGTCAACCATCGGGCAGGTTTCGTCGACTCGGCGTCCAACCTTGCTGACGATTCGGTCGATGATTTGAAGCAGGTGCTTGCCGTCGCGGAATTCCACGTCGGTCTTTACCATCTGGCCGCCTTTTTCAACGTAAATGCTCTTGGGGCCGTTGATCAAAATATCGCTGACTTTGGGGTCTTTGAGGATTAATTCCAACGGACCCAAACCGAATGTTTCGTCCAGAACTTCGTCAACAATCCGTTCGCGTTCTTGGCGGTTCAGCAACGCTTCGTCCGCGTCGCACAAGTGTTCGATGACAACACGGATCTCACGGCGGAGGGCATCGCCCTTCATATCACCGACGCGTGACAGGTCCAACTTGTCGACCAATTTGCCATGGATTCGAGTCTTGATCACTTCGAATTGATCTTGGCGACTTTCACCTTTACCGGGCATCGTTCGAGCAGCCATGTTCTTATTGTCCTTAGGATCGCGGAACCGCGATGTGCGTTGATGGATTGATCAAGTTGCCTCGCCGAGTCGGTGCATTGGCCGTCCAACTGTCCCGTGCGAGTCGGTCTGTTTGGTTTGTGAGGGTCGTTCGGAATGATTCCCCGATCCAGCACCGCGGGATGCCGGATCTGGGAGTGGACCCTGGGAAAACATAGGATGCAAAATCACGACACCGCGATAACGCAACCAATTTCTTGGCGGTTTGCATTCGGGTCGTGTCCAATTCGGTTTTTGCCGTCCCAAATGCGACCAAGACCGAACGTGTCCCAGGCGGGGAAAAAATCCGGGCATGACAAAAACTCACACTCCCCCCCGACCCCTGCCTCCATCGCCGTCATTGAAGAACTGCGACGCCCTGATGATTTCGCTCGCTTCACAACGGTTTGTGATCGTCCGGCGAAACGAAAAGATACGAATCTGGTCTGCCGAGCAGATTTGTCGACCGGTGAGAGACTTGCGCCCCGGAGAACAGGTCTACTACAACGGCAACCGCGACACCGTCAGGGCATTGGCGGTCTATTGACAATGACCGAAAACGACTGCGTCGACCGTGCGTTTGGATCTGCACGCGTCCACAGGGACAGCGGGCGCTGCCCGGTTGGGATCATTGGTCGGTCTCTCTCTAACCGAGAGTCACCCGCTTTCCCGTTTCGTGACTCACACGCGCGGCTTGTACGACCGACGCAGCTTCATAGGCATCGACCAAACCACCCAGATCGCGAATCAGACTGGTAACGCTGCGATGAAATTGTCGCAACATGCGTTCGCCGACCGGCGATTCGGTTTCAAGTGATTCAACGTGACGACCCGCATCATCAAACCAGACCAGACTGCTGGGCAGATCGATGAAGGCGACACCGTTTTCACACTGGACTTTCATCGAGGCGGGCGATCGAAAACTTGCCGCCTCCTTCCATCGGCTCGGCAACGTGGCATCGGTTGCGATTTCTGCCATCACACCCTGGTTTGTCGGGGCGTTGCATGCGGCGGAGGTGGAGCCATAGCGAAGCATCAATGATTGAAAAACGTTTTCTTTGCAGACCGATGTGACCTCGTTCGGCGTGCGGCCGACGACGTAACGGCACCAATCAACCAACTCCACCAACTCTGAATCTTCCGTGCGACAAGCCGATGGTCCGGCATTGGATGTTGCCACGTCGCTGATCGATTGACGGTGCACACGAATTAGTTTTGGAGCACCAAGGTGTGTTGCAATTAACTCCTTCAATCGCAGCGTTGCCGGCGCAAATCGCCGCGGCAACTCGGCCATGAATGATACGCCGCTTTGTTCGATCGCTTGACGAACGGCATGTTCCCGCTGTGGATCAAAGTCAAGTCCCGCGGCCCAGTAAACCGCCTTGCCCGCCTGACACGCAGCCAACGCGGGCAGCCAACCGAGCCAACATTGTTTCAGAATCAACACGGCGTCGATGTCGCACCGACAAACCAGACTGCGGTAACCGTCGATCGGATCAGCTTGAAACTCCGCCGCAGTCGATTCGGCCAATTTGGAAATCGTGCTGTATACCGCGCGGACGTCAAACCGGTCATCCAGCACTCGCAGTGCCGGTCGATAGCGGGTCTGCCAAAGATCGCCGAGCCCGATCAAACCAATACGCAACTTCATCGGATCGATTTCTCGTTTCGGCGTTTAGTCTCTGGTTGAATCAGGACCGTTTGGACAGCATGTTCCGAAGCACGGATGTGTTGTGAGAAGTAGAACGTCGGCGCAGGTCGGTCGAGTGGGCAAAGAAAATGTTTTGTTACAAGGGCGCCGATTAAGCCGCACCAGCGACGAGTGGACTCACGTACAGCTTTTTTTTGATCGCGTTTTTTGCCTTTTGGCACGCTCCAACTTGTTGTCATGCAGCAGCTTAGCGACTGGGCCGCAGATTTGTCGTGTATCTGCTTCATTTTTTCCATAGACACTCAATCTGATATTTGACGAATTCCAATCAGCACGACTTGAAGCTGTTTGGTGCACCCATATACTCCGCCCATCCTGCCCGAGCGTCAATTTCGGGAGCCTCTCACCAGGTCTCCCAAAATGGTTCGGGTGATCCATGGGGAGAGAATTCGGCTGCGATTGTCGATCTCACCTTAGGGACGATTGTTGCCCACCCTGGCTCCCCTATTTTTGGGAGCAAGATTGGAACGGGACATTGTGGACAACAGCGGGATAACCAGCCCTCGGCGGTTCCTCGTCAGAATGAATCGGCGTCTTTTCATTTTTGTTGATTCAACCAAACGACATTGTGTCGCCATCGCCGAACGGTACTCATGCTTGAAAAAAGGAGCTAGGAATGGTTTCGTTGCTGTTAGCTGTCGTACTCGGAAGTGTTACTTCCGCATCACTGAAAACTGATTACGCAGAAGCGTACAAGGAATCAGTCGCACAGGACAAGCCTTTGATGGTCGTTGTCGGCGCTCCATGGTGTCCGGCCTGCAATGTGTTGAAACAAACCACGCTGGAACCGATGGCAAATTCGGGTGAACTGGATCAGGTCAGTGTTGCGGTACTGGATCGAGATGCGAACCCGGAGCTGGTCAATCAGCTAACCAAGGGCGAAAAAATGCTCCCCCAGATCATCATGTTCACGCGAACCAACACCGGGCAATGGAAACGCCACCAGTTGAAGGGATACCAGCCGCAACAGCCGGTGCGAAATATGATCCGCTCGGCGGTATCATTGGGTCGCGGTTGATCATTTTCGGTTGATCGTCTTCGGGGCGACAACCCGTTCAACTTCAGTTTAGCGGTCGTTATGATTTGTCGAAACTCGCGAGTAAAATTGCGGGCGTTGCATTGATTTTCGACCCATTGGCCGCCCATGACGATTCCAGAACACCTTCAACACCTCGTCCGATCCGATGAGCCGCTTGCGCCTTTGGTGTGGTTGGGAATCGGTGGGCCGGCCCATTTTTTCGCCGAACCGGTCGACCCTGACCAATTTGCAGGCGTGATCAAGTGGGCCGCCGAAAACGGTCTGCCGACACGGGTGCTGGGTTCCGGCAGCAATGTTTTAGTCCGAGAATCGGGCTTCGACGGACTTGTTGTTTCGCTGGGTGCCGCTGCGACAAGTGTGCTTTCGATTGACGGAGAGCGGCTGACGGCTGGGGCCGGTGGCAAACTCTCCCACGCGGTGGTCAAAGCGATCGGTGGCAGTCTAGGCGGATTGGAGCACTTGGTCGGTATTCCCGGGACGATTGGCGCCGCCGTGGTTGGCAACGTATCCAGCGGGGGGCGTGATATTGGTTCGGTTGTCGAGCGGGTGCGCGTGATGTTGCCCGACGGAACGATCAAACAGATCGAACAAGATGAAGTCGGCTTCACCCACCGAAAAACATCGCTGGACGGGATGACAATCGTCGAAGTCGATTTCAAACTCGAACCCGGCGATCCCGTTGCACTCACCAAACGGCTTCAAAAACTGTGGATCGCCAGGAATTCATCCCGACCGACGGACTTTGATCGCATTGCGATGCCGTTTATTGATCCTGACAGCTTGTCGGCCCGCGAGTTGATCCAGAATGTCGGTCTGGCTGGGATTCGCGAAGGCGCAGCTTCGTTGGATTCGGCTCAGCCGCACTATTTGGTCGCCCACGAAGGTGCGACGAGTGATCAATGTCTGAAATTGATCGAACGCGTCCGCGAACAGGTTTTGCTTCAAACAGGGATCGACTTGCAACTGAATCTACAGATTTGGTAAACCCGATGCTGGTACAGGGTTCCTGAATACAGTGTCTGTAGGTACATCGCCGCAGATTCGGCGTGTACCCATGGCTTCGTTCACCACGGAAGGTGCGGCCTGATGGCCAAAGACAGTAACGACACCGATCATCGCCCGATCCGCAGGATACTTCGCCGGATGATCAAGGCGCCGGCGGTCTGGTCGCTGTTGTGGCCGATGTTGTTGTTGATCGGTTCTTATGTTGCCTATTCGCGTTGGTTTGCACCCCGCATGGTGGCGCAATACGGGACTCTGGACCCAGCCGCGGTCACCCTGTCGCCCGCACATGAATACGTCCGAACGGATTTAGTCAGCGAAGTTTACCGTGACACCCGACTGAGTGAATTATCTCCGTTGGACCGGCGAGTGACAGAAAAATTGGCGTCGGCGTTTGTCAGCAACCCATGGGTTAAGCATGTGCGCAGCGTCCGAAAGTTACCGGGGGGGAAAATCGAAATCGATGTGGATTACCGTCGACCAGTTGCTGTGTTTCATTTGACCGGCGACAAAGAGTGGTTGCAGACGATCGATGATTATCTGGCCAGTATCGGAGCGGCAATTCAAGGCGGAGCAGACAACGCTTATTTTCCGCTTGACGGTGACGGCGTTTTGTTGCCGACGGAGAAAATGACATCTGAAGACACCCGCAATTTGATACACATCGAAGTCAGCAGAGTCTTTCCGACCGGTACCAAGGGAACCCCCTTCGGTGACCGACGGGTTGAATCGGCAGCGCTGCTGGCCAAATTGCTTGACGCCGTCCGTGACAATGTTCGCGTCGCAAAAATCGTGGTGAGTGGTGATCCGCGATTCAACTTGGTGCCTGAACTTGAATTGACGCTCGGAGACGGCACACAGCTTTTTTGGGGAAGTCCTCCCGGGATGGAACAGCCCAACGAGCGTGATGCACGCGCAAAGCTTGCCGATCTATTGAGTGGCAACTACGTCTCGGGCAGCAATCTAAAGATATCGCAGCAACGTCTAGCGCCGATTCGATAGCTCGGTACACCGCAGCACGTCACACTGCTTGCCGATCGAATTAAAACTCCAGTCGTGTCAAGAACCGGCTGTCGAATTCACCGAAGTCTCTCCCATCGATATCGCCGTCACCATCGAAATCGAGTTGGGAATTAAGACCGAGTGAATCGCCGTTTTGCATGAATTCCAGGCCAAATCTTCCAAGGTCCAAAGCGTCAATATCTCGGTCGCCGTCGGTGTCACCGAAATATCGAAAGAAGGCATCGGCCGCCGTCGTTCCGAACAGATAATCTTCTGACATTCGAAGCGGTTCTGGGCCTCCCGACATGACGCTCGTCGCCAGCACCCGCAATTCATAGTTGCCGTCTGATGGAATCACGACGCCGGCGTTCGGGCTGTTGAACGTCAGCAGCACTTCCGTTTTGCCTGCTACGTTACTCGGCGACATCGAAATGAATCGAATCGATTCACCGCTGGAAACGTTTCGAATTTGAAACGCGCCGTAGAGTGATTGAAGTTCAACGATTTTATTGAAAGTGACTTTGACCGACGACAGTTGGCTGCGTGATGCGAGCCCCTGGTTGATTTGGACGGAGTCGACGGCCAAATCGGTTCCCATCCCTGTAACCGCGAAGACGAAATCCGATTCGTTGGGGTCGTTGTTGGCAATCGTGACGGTCGCATCACGACGCCCAACCGATGACGGATCAAAGGTGACTTGAAAAGCGGACTGGCCTCCCGGCGCGATAACTTCATCCGGGGTCTGTGTGATCGTAAAATCGTTCGCGTTCGGACCGCCTATCTGAATCGACGTGACGTCCAGATCCGTTGTGCCGATGTTTTGGATCACGAACTCATGAGTGATGGAACCGGACACCGTATTGGCCAAGCCAAAGTCGGTGCCGTCTTGGGCGCTGGGCAACAGATCGCCGTTGGTGATCGGTTGACCTGCACCGCCGGGTTCAATTCCGCCGATCACATTGATTTCCGCAAACGTATAATCATCGTTGATGATTTTTCCCGACAGCGTGGAATTCAAAATCGGTCCACCGCTGTTGGACTGCACTGTCAATTGAAACGATTCATCGGGTTCAGTTTGTGTGTCGGCGGCGACCTGAATTTCCAGTTCCGCGGTCTCCTGTCCGGCGGCAAAGTGCAATGTGCCTGCGGGGAACCCACCGACAAAATCATCTTCGCTAACCGGGTCGACAACTCCGGGGCCGACGATCCAGTTGACGTCAATGGCTTTGTCGATGAATCCGGTTCTTGAGATTGAAATCGGATGGACGGTCGTGCCCGAGTCGCCTTCGTCAAATTGGACGGCCGAAACAAGCGAGATGACGGACTCGTCGTTTCGGATCAAGCCTTCGGCGGACGCATGCGATGGATCGATCAAAAACGTCTCGCCGTCGGGGACAAACAATTCGATCGCGTAGGACTCGTCCGGTTCTGAAACAATGTCGCCGACGATTCCGACATCAAGCGAGTGTTGATCGTCTCCGATTCCGAAATCGATCACACCGGAGACAGGGGTGGTAAAGTCTGAATCGTCAGCCGGATCAGTTCCCGCGGCGATGCGTCGCCAGCCCAGAGTTTCGGCTAGATCGGTGCGTCCGAGACGTTGAATACTGAATTGGTGGGTCTGGTCGCCGGAAACGTCGCCTTCGATTGTATTGGCGTTTGTGGCGAGGATTGAATAGGAGCCTTTGGATTCGGTCACTTGCATCGACGCGGTGCGGTTGGCGACCGCGTAAGAACCGGAATCGATGATTCGGACTTCGAACGTCTCGGTATTTTCAATCAATGCATCAGCGATGACCGGTACTTGCAGGGTGGCATGCCCATCGGTAACGGTGACAACCTGCGTGATGTTGATTCCGAAATCATCGGGTTCGGTTGAATCGGGTGCGGGAAATCCGGGCGCCAACTGGCGTGTCGAGCGGATCTGGACAGTGATGTCTCCGTTGCCGGCATCGCTGGTCGTTAATGTAAACTCGGCGATTTCACCTTCGTTGACAGATGCCGCTACCGCTTCGATCGAGACGCTTGCAATACCCTGGTCAACAATGGTTCCATTGATTTGATATTGGCCCAGGCTTCCGTAGTCGCTGTACCCTTGCGGTGACGAAACGGTATAGGGCGGTGGCGATGGTTCAACGATTGCATCGAGCAGCGGATCGAACGTTCCATCGCGCGGTACGCCGTCGACTTTGATAAAGTAAACCCCGGCGTCCAGCGTCACGTCTTGGAACGCCGCCGAGAGCGAGTCTTGCGGGTTCGCATCGGCAATGAAAGCGCCCGACGAATCGTACAGGCCTGCCCAGACGTCTAAGTTAGGTTTGTAATCCAACACGTCGATATTGAACGAGACAGAACCGCCACCGGTGGTGAATTGAAACCAGTCGACGTCGTCGCTGGTTTCGATCATGCCGAACCCGTGCACAGTGGTCGTGTTTGATTCTTGCAGAGGCGTTGCGTTAAGTCGGCTATCCGAATGATCGTCCGGCACAAACGGGAAGTTGACGTTGCGAGTGATCACCGACAAATCATTTTCCGACGTGTTACTTGCGTTGAAGTAGTCGCCGTTATTCCACTGCGTCACGTTTTTGCTGAAAGGGGCACCCATGATCGGTCCCCAACCGGTGGCGCCGCTGCCATGACCCGAATAATACGTCGTTGACCCGACGCCATCGTGATTCAATCCGAGTTGGTGTCCAACTTCGTGGCTGACGGTTTCGCTGCCGGCTCCAAGCCCGCCGTTATACACCAGCGCCGGTTCGTCTTGAGTGTCATCAAACGCACCCAGATAGGCATGGCCACCGCATCCACAATCGGCAAACGTGTCTTTGGTCATGACGACTCGCGTTCCCCATCGCGTGTCCCCGCTGCCGTTGAATCGAAGATCGTCCAAGTCGACCGGTTCTTCCGTCGTAACGTCGACGTCAAACGGCGCGAAATCTTCGGCGACGACCCGCCAAATGTCTTGGATTAATTCCAGTCGCGACGTGGAAAAATTGGAACCCGTGCCGCCCCAGTAATTGGGATGCACGATCTCTGCGATTCCGTAACCGATGTTCCAGCTTGTGCCCACGGTGACATGACCATCGAAATCCAGGTAGATCGTAAAGTTGGAATCGGGACGACTGTGAAGTTTGAACGTCTGGTCCACATCAAACAGCGGTGCGCCGATCGGCAATCCGTCGGCAGCATCCGCCGCGAAGTCCAAGTCGTCATCGGGCAGCGCTTCCAGCTTTGGAGAAATCCCCTGGATCGGAGGGATCGGGCGACCGGGCAACACCGGGCCGTAGAACATTTCGATCAAGCGTGCATCGGTTTCTTGGTCAACGACTGCGCTGCCAATACCCAGCGCACCTAACGTCTGCGGCGGAACGATCGGCTGTGCAGATGCATGCAGGTTGGCTGCGAGTAGTCGCCGCGACTCAAGTGTCTGAAAGCCGAGTCGTCCCATCGAACTTTTTTTCGGCTGGCGTGTCGATCTGAAAAAACGCATGTGAACGGGAAGATGAAGATGAGAAAATCCAGCTCGTGCGGGGGGCGTGGGGGTCCACGAACTCCGTACCTAACTCGCTAAGCGGCGTCCCTGAGAGATCGGCGTGAACTCATTCACATCCTCCAAGCGTACAGTGTGTTGGCTTTGCGGTGGCAGATCGAGTCCAAAGATTCAATGAAAACTCTCAATTGATGGCTGGACGGCTGTTTCAGTCTGGTGTCCGTGAGTCCACCCATCGGATATTTTTATCGCCCGATTCCTCACCACTTCGTGTCTCCTGTTTTTGAAGTCTCCTGCATGACACTTTCCGTTGCTCTGATTGGTGCCACCGGCTACACGGGTTTGGAGCTTGCCAAGATTCTTTCGACACACCCTGATGCCGACCTGACCGTGGCAACGGCGCGAGCAGAAGCGGGTCAAGCGATTTCGCATGTCCATCCATCGCTGGTGGGACGTGTTGATCTTGAACTCGAGGAACTTGATCCGGCGAGTATTGCCGGGCGGTGTGACGTGGCGATGTGTTGTCTTCCTCATGCGGCGTCGGCCGAAACGGTCAAGCAGCTGGTGGAGGCCGGAGTTCGTGTGATCGATTTTAGCGCCGATTTCAGGCTGTCGTCGCTGGAAACATATGAGACGTGGTACGACGTCAAACACCCTTGGCCGGAACGAGTCGGCAAAACGGTCTACGGATTGCCGGAATTTTTTGCCGACAAGATTGCCGATGCCGATGTGGTTGCCAATCCGGGTTGTTATCCGACCAGTGCCATCTTGCCGCTGGCGCCGCTCGTTCGTGAAGGTCTGGTCGAGACAGGCGATATCATCGTCGACAGCAAGAGTGGCGTTAGCGGGGCCGGACGCAGTGCCAAGGTTGCCACGCTCTATTGTGAGACGAACGAATCCATTGCCGCCTATTCGGTGGGTTGTCACCGACACCAGCCGGAAATCGAGGACTTGGTCCAGCGAATTTCGGGGCGCCCGACCGAAGTGATTTTCACGCCACACTTGACGCCGATGAGCCGCGGAATCCTGTCGACAATCTATGTACGACCGTCCGGTGGCAGTGAATCCACGACAAAAGCGGTTGAACGGGTCATGCAGTGTTGGCGCGATTGTTACGCCAACAGTCCGTTTGTAACGGCTGTAGACCACCTGCCCGCAACGGCACACGTCTTGGGGACAAACTATGTTCAAATGGCGGTGCGTCGAGCCGGTGATCGGCTTGTCCTGTTGTCGGCGATCGATAATTTGGCAAAAGGCGCCAGCGGCGCGGCGGTACAGAATATGAATGTTATGTTTGGATTCAGCCAAAGGGCCGGTTTGGTATAACATTGGCTTGGGAGAGCACTGGCTTAGGAAGGCACTGGTTTAAGAGACCACTGAACACGCCATTTCCGACCAGTCGATCAGTCACCGGTAGAGGCGAATCAATGATGCAAGAATCTTTCAACGAAGAACCGACCGGTGACGGCCATCAAGAGCATCACCCGCTCAACCCGTACTCGGTCGCACCGTTGACCGATTCAGACGATTTTCCCAGCCCTTCGCTTGGCACCGCGATTGCCGACATCGATCGGGTTGAACTTGAGGATGCTGCAGCACTTTCGACCGCTTACCGTGCGCCGGCGCCGCCACCACGAGTCTGGCCAGTCTTTGGGATCGTTGGGCTGTCCTGGTTGTCATTCATGCTGTGCAGCCTGGTGATGTTGGTGGTGGCAATTTTTGTTGTCCACGGCGAATTCAATCCTCGGTTAATGCTTAGCGCCGACGCGATGAGTGAGGTGTCTTCGTCACGAGTGGGTTTATTGTTGCTGGTTGTCTTTCCACAACTGGGACTGGTCATGCCGTCCTTGTTGGCCGCTTACTTGTCACCGGTTCAATTCGGCAAGCGACTGTCACTGGTTCGCGGACATTGGCCGTTGTGGGCCTGGTTTGCGGCGGCGGTGACGACTCCGTTGATCGGATGGATTTCGTCCATCGTTGTCGGGTCGTTGATGGAGGAAAGCGAAAACTTGAAGATGATGTCGGACATCTTTCGCGGACACGGGGAATCGGGATTCCTGATTCCGCTGGCATTTTTGATTGGTGCGACACCGGCGTTTTGTGAAGAGTTGTTATTTCGCGGCTATGTTCAAACCAGATTGAACCGCCGGGTCGGCCCCGCCATCGGTATCTTTCTTTCGTCGGCGATGTTCGCGATCTTTCACATGGATTGGATCCACATCATCGCCGTGTTCCCGTTGGGCGTTTACCTGGGAATCATCGCTTGGCGCAGCGGATCGCTCTTTCCGGCGATGTTGGGGCATTTCGTCAACAACTCGATCAGTGTGTTTGCGGTGGTTCTGGGGCCGGAAAATATGGACCAGGAACCCAGCCCCGAAATGGCAATTTTCCTGCTGTCGGTCATCTCTATGGGGATGTTCGGATCCGTTCTGACCGCCGTCGCGATGTGGCGTCTACCGCAGCCCAAGCCGGCAATGGCGGTGGCGTAGGCGTGACAGACCGGGTTTCAGTCGAAACCTGGCGGGTTTTCCGCTACGCTATTGATGCTTCCATCCCATACGCTTCTGCGAGCATCGTTTCAACATGTTGCCGTACCGTCTTAGTTTTGAGCACCCGATCTACTTGTGGCTAATGCTCGCTCTGCCGTTGTTATGGTATGTGGGTTTTCGAGCACTGGGAGTGCTGGGAAAGACCCGTCGCGTGTTGGCGCTGTTGTTGCGTTCGCTGGTCTGGACGATTCTGGTATTCGCGCTCGCCGGCGTGCAACTGGTTCGCGTCAGCGATGTTGTCACGGTGATGTACGTATTGGATCAATCCGAGAGCATTCCCAACGCCAAGCGCCAGGTGATGTTGGACTATGTGGTACGTAACGTCAAACGACATCGTGACGCTCGTCGCGGCGACAAAGCTGGCATTATCGTTTTCGGCCGAGACGCATCGATCGAGATCCCGCCTTTTGACGACGAGATTCGATTGCGACGACTGGAAAGTTTGATGGATCGCAGTGATGCGACGAATTTGGAATCGGCATTGAATCTGGCACAAGCGACGATGCCCGACGACACCTCGCGCCGGATCGTCGTGGTGACCGATGGCAATGAGAACTTGGGTCAAGCCAGGAAACTGGTGGCGCGTGTTGCGGCGGCCGGAATCGGCATCGATGTCGTTCCCGTGATGCTGGACGCAAAAAGCGAAGTGCTGGTGGAGAAAATGGATCTGCCCAGCGACATCCGCAAGGGCCAACCTTTCGAAGCCCGGATCGTCGTCACCAGTTACTCCGATGCGAAGGCGGAAGGCGACGAACCGACCAAGGGCAAACTTCGTGTTAAGCAAAAGGTCGGCGACAGCGAATCAATCTTGCTGGAAGAAGACATTACATTGGACCCGGGAAAAAACGTATTCCCGCTGCGCCACACGATCGATCGTCCCGCACCGTACATCTATGAAGCCGAATTTGTTCCGGCCGGAAAGGACGACGACGGATTGCGCCAGAACAACAGCGCGACCGCTTACACACACGTTCGCGGAAAGGGCCGGGTCCTGTTGATCGAAGACCGTGACAAGATTGGCGATTTCGATTTGCTGGTCGGACGGCTGCGAGACAATAACATCGAAGTCGTCACACAAGCCAACGATAACCTGTTCGGTTCGCTTGCCGAATTACAGGCCTATGACGCGGTGATCCTGGCCGGTGTGCCTCGCGTTTCCGGCAGCAATGAAAACGAAATCACTTCGTTTACCGATCCACAAATCGAAATGTTGGTTCGCAACACACAACAATTGGGCGCCGGATTGCTGATGATCGGTGGTCCCGAAGCATTTGGAGCCGGTGGTTGGACGGGATCGGAAATTGAAAAAGCAATGCCCGTGGACTTCAAGATCAAGAACGCCAAGGTTCAAGCCGTCGGCGCGCTAGCGTTGATCATGCACGCCAGCGAAATGGCCGATGGAAACCACTGGCAAAAAGTCATTTGTAAATCCGCCATCGAACAACTCGGCCCGTCTGACCTGGCAGGCGTTTTGCATTGGAATTTCAGCGGCGACGCGTGGCTGTGGGGCGGCGATCCCGCCTCTCCGGGCCTGTTGGAAGTGGGACCGAACCGGCGATCCATGTTGGCACGCGTCAGCAAAATGACGCCGGGTGATATGCCGCAATTTGACCCGGCCATGAAAATGGCTGCCAAATCTTTGACCAACGCGCCGGCCTCGGTCAAACATTGCATCATCATTTCCGACGGTGACCCCAGTGACCCGATGCCGGGAACCATCACCGCGTTCAAAAACAATAACATCACGATCAGCACGGTCGCGGTCGCATCACACGGGTTGGCAGGCAGCCAGCGTTTGCAAAAGATTGCCACCGCGACAGGCGGCAAGTATTACAGTGTCAAATCGGGCCGCGCCCTGCCAAAAATCTTTCAACGCGAAGCCCGCCGCGTGTCGAAACCGTTGGTTTATGAACCACCGGGAGGCGCCGTCCCCGAAGTGATCTTCCCACACGCAATGTTGGACGGGATCGATCGAGTGCTGCCACCGATCTCGGGGTTTGTCATGACCCAAACGAAAGACAGTCCACTGGCTCAGGTCTTGATCCAGTCGCCCAAACCGGACCAACCTGAAAACGCAACGATCTTGGCGGCGTGGACCTATGGTCTTGGGCGTACCGCCGTGTTAACAACCGACGCAGGCGCCCGCTGGGCCAGTGCCTGGAATGAGTGGGAAGACTACGACAAGTTTTATAGCCAATTAGTCCGTTGGTTGATGCGTCCGACCGGCGATACCGGCAAGTTTACGATCGCGACGAACGTCAAAGACGGCCAGGTCGAAGTGGTCGTCAATGCGCTCGCCAAGGATGATTCGTTTCTGGACTTCTTGGAAATGAATGCGACCGCACTCGATGCCAATTTGAATCCGATACCGCTTGCAATGCGCCAGACCGCGCCTGGACGCTACGTCGGATCGTTTCCGGCAACCTCCGCGGGCAGTTACTTTGTCAACGTCGTTCCCGGACCAGGTGCGGCGCCGCTGACCACCGGCGTCACCGTTCCGTACAGCGACGAATATCGCGTTCGGGAAACCAATTTGGCGTTGATCGAATCGCTGGCGGCAACCGAACCTCGTGGCGGGCAGGTTGGTGAAGTCACCGCACCGCTGGAAAATCAAGCCAGTGAAGAATTAGTCGACGCGAACGCGTTTCGTGGCGGGTTGTCACTGGCACGCAGCATTCGCGATGCCTGGCCGTGGTTCGTGCTCGCCGGGTGCTGTTTGTTCCTGGGCGATGTGATGGTCCGCCGAATCGCATTCGACTTTGGCTGGGTGGGCAAAGCGATCAAAAAGATGCGAGGCGAACAGGATTCGGCCGCCGAGGTCGTCACGCGACTCGACGCGCTTCGCAAGAATAAATCGCAAGTCGACGAGGACTTGGAAAAACGGCGTGCCAGCGTTCGGTTCGAACCGACACGTGTGGAATCCTCGGATGATCCGGTCGAACTTTCCGATATCGGCCAGGCTAAATCAAAAATCGATACGGCCACCACCAAGTCGACCGCCGCGCCGGAGCAATCCAGTTACACCGAACGTTTGCTCGAAGCCAAACGCCGCGCCCGCAAGGACAAGGGCGACTGATTTTCATGCACTCGCGGTCTGAATCGGGATTGCGCAAGAATTCTGAATCAAAAACCGGAACTTCCGAATTCTTGAAAATCCGTCCGCCGCGTTACTTCGTCTGTTCTAACGGACAACGCATTTTCCGACGCAGACGATTCGCATGACCGACGATCCGGAATCGATCGAAAACCCACCGCAGGACGCCCAATACCGGCGTTTGGAGGAGTTTTTCGATTCTTGCCCGGACGAAATGTTGGGGACGCTCTATTACGTCGTTGGGAATCTTGAAGACGCTCGGGATGCGTTGCAGGAAACGTTTTTAAAGTGTTGGCACCGCCGGCACCAAATCGACGACATCAAGAATCTGCGGGCCTGGGTCTTTCGAATCGCGCTCAATACCGGTCGTGACTTTCGGAAAACCGCCTGGAATCGTCGTCGTAAATCGCTGAACGAGGACATTCCGATGGCATCCACGGCTGACAGTCCGCCGACAGGGCTGATGAAAAACGAGGAACTCGCTCGGCTGCGGCGCGCCGTTTCGACGCTGCCGCCCGAACAACAGGAAGTGTTCCTGCTGCGGCAAAACGGTGATCTGACGTACTCCGAGATAGCCGACGCGATGTCGTTGCCACTGGGGACGGTCAAAACTCGCATGCGGTTAGCGATTCGCCAGCTCCGTCAAAGTGTGGGAGATCTGTCATGAATTACGATCCCAAGACAAACCACCAAAACGAAGACGACGATGACTTGCGCCAATCGTTGTTGGAACTGCACTACGCGTTGGTCGACGATGATGAAGCTGCGGAACTGAAACGCCGCATCGAGACCGATCCGAAGGTTGCCAAACTTTGGGCCGAAACGCTGGTCGTCGCCGGCAAATTTGCCGAAGCAGCGAAAGTTAGCGAAGCAGCGAACGTGACCGAACAGGCGAAAGTCACCCGGCAGGCCACCGGCGCGATACCGATTGAACCACCACCGCGGTCGAATGAATCACCGACCAAGCTGGCGAAAACCGATGACATCGACCGCGATTCGGCATACCGAACAAAACGGTTTCTGAAATTATGGCTCGGGTCGCTTGCCACGGCAGCCGCATTTGTGATCGGAATCAGTCTGGTTCGATACTTCGGTCAGTTGCCGGATTCACCGCCCAACATGTTGCGCGTTGCAGTCCAACCGGTCGCAGGTTCCGAAACCGAAGTGCGCAACGAGTTCTTGATTGCCGTCGGACCGGCGGTCAATGCCGATGCGGACCAGCGACCGGACGGTAAATCGTTTGACACATCGATGGCGGTCGTACCGGCATCAATTTCGTTCAAGGTCCTTTCAAAGGGAGCGGTTTTGTTTTTTGGGACAACGACAACCGAGTCGTCACAGCCCGGACGAATTCGCGTGCCCGACGACATCGCGATCCCTGGTGATGCGGTGTTACAGGTGGACGCCGACACGGTCGGCGGACGCGAGACGATTCGATTGACCGTGCCGCTGGAACCGACACGCTGTCTGACCTTTGTGTCGACCGATCGACCCGTGTACCGTCCGGGAGAAATGATCTACTTTCGATCTGTGACACTGAACCGGCGCACGCTTGCGGCACACGTTGACGTTCCGATTCGATACGAATTGGTCGACCCCAGCGGCGCGGTGGTTGAAAACGCCGTCGCCGAAGGTGTCAGCGAACGCGGCGTCGGGAATGGTGCATTTGTGGTTCCCGAAACGGCTGTCGGCGGAACCTATCAATTGATCGCCAAAAGTCTGGACGGATTCTTTCCGGATCAAAGTTGTGAATTGGAGGTTCGTCGATACCGAGCGGTTCGACTGAAAACTGATCTGGAGTTTACAAAACGATCCTACAGCGCCGGTGATCGCGTCGAAGCAGATTTGACGGTCCGCCGCGCCGATGATTCGATTCCTGTCGCAGCTGCGGCGCGGGTCAAAGCCGTTGTGGACGGGGACGTGATTCATGAATCCACTGGAACGCTTGGCATCAATGGCGAACTGGCGGTTGCGTTTACTCTGCCCAAAGTCATTCGCGACGGTGACGGAACTTTGACGATCGCCATCGACGACGGATCGGTTACCGAAACCGCCGCGAGGCCGATCCCGATTCATACGGGCCGTGCCGAAGTCGACTTCTACCCGGAAGGCGGCTACCTGGTCGGCGGAGTCAGCAACCGAGTTTACTTTGCCGCTCGAGATACAAATGGCAAGCCGATCGAAATTGCCGGCGAAGTGCTTTCACAATCCGGTCGGCTGGTTGCAACAATCGAAACCGTTCGCGACGGGATGGGACGTTTTGAGTTCAAACCCGAATCCGGCCAACGTTATTCGTTGCGAATCACGTCGCCCCTGGATATCACCGAGACGCCCTGGTTGCCATCGGTCGTCGAAGCTTTGCCTGTGTTGGACGCTGGGGAGGGAGTCTTTGAACCCGATGAACCGATATCGATGACGATCCGCAGTACCAAGCGCCGTCACTGCATTGTTCGCGTCGTTTGCAGAGGCGAACTGGTTGGAGTCAAAGCGATGGAAATGGGGATGGGTGACACCGCGGTCTCGGTTCCGATCCAAAAACGCGCTTCCGGCGTGCTGCGAGTCACCGTGTTGGACTCCGAAGGGCAAATGGCAACGCCGTTGGTCGAGCGATTGGTTTACCGGCGAGGTGAAAAACAATTGAACGTTACGGCCAGCGTTGATGACGATCGCCGTGTCCACTCGCCGGGCGAATCCGTGCGAATGACCATCGAAGTCACCGACGAAAATGACCGGCCCGTCTCGGGTGCGGTCCTAGGTGTCAGCGTCGTCGATGATACCGCATTGAGTCTCCGTCAAGACGACCTGCCTTCGATCAAGACGCACTTCTTGTTGACCAGCGAAATCAAATCGCCGGAGGATCTGGAACATGCAGATTTCTACTTGAGCGATGGCCCCGATGCCGCGAACAGTTTGGATCTGTTGCTCGGTACCCAAGGTTGGCGACGATTTGTCAGCAGCGAATCCACACCCAGCGAAACGTTCCGCGAGGCCCTGACACGATTGTTGGAATTGGATGGACGACGCGCCGGTTTGATCGCGGGTATGACGACCAACCAGCCGACGATCACGGAACAGCTTCATGCGTATCAAATCCGTGTTGCAACCGCGTGGCGAAGCTTTGTGACCGAAGTTCGAATCGCGTTGGTCGTTATCGCAGTGTTTTGGTTGATCGGCCTTGTCATCCGGCCGCGAAAAACGGCCGTCGCCGCGGCGGGAGTGTTGTTGTTGGCGGTGTCATTGTTTCTGCACGGAGGATGTGGCGCCAATCAAGATGGTTACGTCGTCGAATCGACAGAGTCGGCTGACATGATGTCCGATGAAAACGCGAAACGATACGCCAAACAAATGGGAGCCGCCGGTTCGGAAGCCGATATCGAGAACGAGGAATCGCTGATGACCGCCCCCAACGCCGTCGACCGGACGCGTCTGGAAAACCCGTCAGATTCCCCGGCCGAGTCTCAATCCAAAGATCGCCCCTTCGTCGAACGTGTGGTGCGGGTGTTCTTGGGGCAGCAGGGCGCCAAGGCAACCGAGCAGGTTTCCCAATCCCGGATCACACCGCTCCAGCTTGAACGCATTGCGAAATCTCGTGACTTGGACGCCCAGGCTCTCGCCGATCAATTGATGGAGGAGCTTCGATTTCCGATTCGACAATATGCCCACCTTCATCGCGAGTCCGACGACGACGTTCGGCGTGACTTTGCCGAAACACTGTATTGGAATCCGATGATGGTGACCGACTCGACCGGCACCGCAACCATTCGATTCGATTTATCAGACTCGTTGACAATGTTCCGCGTTCATGTCGACGGACACAGCGTCGACGGACGACTGGGAAGCGGTGGTGGATCCGTCTTGACCGCGATCCCGATTCAAGTGGAACCAAAAGTGCCGTTGGAAGTCACGGCCGGCGATCGCATCGACTTGCCCGTCGGTTTGGTCAACGCCACGCATCAAAACGGAACGCTACAGGTTGAATTGGAAACCGACAGCAACCTGTCGACCAAACGCTCGTCCGCCGTGACTTCCGTCGTATCGGGCGGCCGCGTCACGGAAATCTTTTCAATCGATGTCAACGGAACTCCGACTCAGACCGATGCCGGCGTTCGCGTATCCGCCAGTCTTCAAGACAGTTCACTGGGGGATCAGGTTGAACGAACAATCCGAATCGTACCGGATGGATTTCCGTTCCAGGTGTCCGCGTCTGGATCGCTTTCCGAAACAGCATCCGTTAACGTCAAATTGCCGGAAACAATTGTCACCGGATCGTTGTCGGGCCGGGTGGAATTGTATCCCAGTACACGATCTCAATTGAGCGCGGGGCTGGAAAGTATCTTGCGGGAACCCCACGGATGTTTCGAACAAGCATCCGCATCAAACTATCCCAACGTGATGGCGTACAGTCTGCTGCAACTCGACGGCGTCGTTGACGACCACAGGGAGCGTCAAACGATTTCATTGTTGCGTCGTGGCTATCGGAAACTGACCAGTTACGAGTGCTCTGCACTGGGGTACGAGTGGTTCGGAAACGATCCCGGCCACGAAGCACTGTCAGCGTTCGGATTGATGCAGTTTTCAGAGATGGCAAAATTTATCGACGTCGACCAGGAAATGCTTGATCGGACGCGCAAGTGGTTGCTCTCGCGACGCGACGGAAACGGAGGATTCAAACGCAACCCCAGACACTTGCATGTCTGGTCCGTTCAACAGGACGTCATTAACGCATACCTTTTATGGGCCGTTTCACAAGCCGACATCGCGGGCGGTGACTCATCGCGAACAATGACCGAATTGTCCGCCGAAATTGATGCAATGCAGTCCGTCGCGCTGGCCGCTGATGACGCCTACCTGATCGCCTTGTCAGCAATCACACTTGAAAACGTCGGGCGTCATGAGGTTGCGGCTAGACTGTACGATCGCTTGGCTGAAATGCAGTCGTCCAATGGCAGTGTGGAGGGAAAAACGACGGTCACACAAAGCGGTGGACTGTCACGAACGGTTGAAACAACGTCGCTCGCCATACTGGCATGGTCACGAAGCAACGCGCACGCAGCGGCGGCCAAAAAGGCCGCCACGTGGCTGATCAAAAACCGTCGAGGCGGAGGATTCGGTTCGACGCAAGCAACCGTCTTGGCGCTGAAAGCCCTGATCGCCATGCACGAAAAAATGACCGGAACCGAAGGCGGGCAAGTCGAAGTTGTCGTTGACGGTAACGTTGTTGATACCATCCACTGGAAAGGTCAACCGAGCGAAGGTGTGAAATGGACGATCTCGCCGGCGGTCGTCGAAATCATTGCGTCCAGCCCTGAATCACAACTGACGCTTCGCGGCGGTGGTGATTCGCCGCTTCCGTTTACCATCCAATTTGCCGGGCAAACGACGACGCCACCTAGTGATCCGAAGTGCCCGATTGCGATCAATCTTGCCTTTGATGGAAAGTCGTCACAGGCGACCGTTGTAAGCGGAGATTCGATCGATGTGATCGCCCAGATCAGGAATGTCACCGATGCCGGCCGACCGATGACCGTCGCCGTCGTTGGGATTCCGGGAGGATTGGAACCGGTGATCGAAGGCCTGGACAAGCTGCGCGACACCGAAATCATTGACTACTACGAATTGCGAGGCAGGCAAGTCGTGTTGTACTGGCGGACGTTTGCGCCCAACGAGTCCAAGCGGGTTCCAATTCCCTGCGTCGCAGCGGTCGGCGGAAAATACACCGGCCCGCCGAGTCATGCCTATCTGTATTACACCGCGGAGTCGAAAAACTGGCACCGACCACTGGTTGTTGAAGTCAAATAGTCGTTGATCGCTCCGCGATCAACACGCCCAGACCGTCAAACCAGCTACAATGGAAACAAGTTCTGAACTCACGTTAACCATTCGCACAGCCGTCCCTTTTTTTCGCGTCATGTCATCCAAGCCAACCGCGACAATCCCGGATGCACGAGCGCGGATGGATTTTCGTCTGGTCGACGCGCCGCACCCGGCCGTGATCGATGTTGCGACGCTTTCGAATCAGTGTGATCTGCGCACTCAAGCGAGAAGCGGGCCGGGCGGGCAGCATCGAAACAAAACCAGCTCGGGAGTTTTTTTGACCCATCGCCCGACCGGCATCGTGGCTGAAGCAACCGAGCGACGTAGCCAAGCTCAAAACCGCGACGTCGCACTCCAACGTCTCCGGTATCTGCTGGCAACCGAGATCCGCACCCTCAGCCCACTTGACCCGGTGTGCAGCAATGACGATCCGTTGGAGTCAGATCTGCGACAGAGGTACCATCGTCATTCGTTTCGGCTCAGTGATGCAAATATCGACAAGCCGGGCGTGTTGGCGCTTGTGATGAATGATTTGTGGGTTGCCGGTGGTCAACCGAGTTTGGTCGCGACACAGTGGGGCGTGTCCACCAGCAAAATTGTTGCACTGCTGCGTTCCTTTGCACCCGCGTTGATCATGGTAAACCGCGTTCGATCCCACCATGAACGGTTGCCACTCCATTGATCGATCGACGTCGAAACACACTTGCCATGCTGGTTCACGGCGTCAGAGCCTGTGTCATCGCGGGGCTGTTGCTGATGATTCCGTCGCCGATCACGGTTGATTCGAATCAAGCCGATCATCCCGAACCGCCAGACGTTGAATTGATTCGCCAGGTTTTGCCCGATGCGGCACAAATCGAATCCAACCAAAGCAACGCCGGATTCTGGATCGTCAACGACGCGGCGGGTCACCCCATCGCCCGAGTCGCTCGGACGCTTCCCGAAGCGTCCGACGTGATCGGATACCGTGGCCCCACCGAAGGCGTCATCATACTGGATGATCAATTAAATATTCTTGGCGTCAACATGATTCAAAGTGCGGACACCGATGAACACGTCGCCGCGGTTCGCAATGCAGCAAGTTTCTATGAACAATTCCGCGGCTGGAAATGGACCGGACCAAATCCAGACACAGACATTGATGCAGTTTCCGGAGCAACGCTGACGTCGTTGGCACTGGCCGAAGGGGTAATCAAACGAATTGGCGGCAAGCGCCCGTCGCTGGTGTTTCCCGATGCAGTCACTCTCGATGAAATTGCGAAGTGGTTCCCCGACGGATCGCAGATACGGGAGCAGGATGATCGCACAATTGTCATGGACCAGACGGGACGAAAGCTCGGCGAGGTGATTCGATCCGGGCCGCTTTCCGACAGCATCAACGGTTACCAAGGCCCCACCGAGTTGTTGATCGCGTTGCAGTCAGGTGAATCCGACGCAGCAATGAAAGTCACTGACATCAAGATTCGATCGTCGTTCGACAACGAACCTTATGTCCGTTACTGCAAAACCGAAGCCGGTTTCTGGAGTTTGTTCAAAGGAAAGACGGTCAACGAACTAGCGACGATGGATTTGCAAGCCGCCGGTGTGGAAGGTGTTTCGGGCGCGACGATGACAAGCATGGCGATCGCCGAAACGATGGTTGCGGCGATGGGTGCCGTCGAGCGACACGAGGCGGTTCGGCAAACCGCCGGCGCAGCTTCCGATTCGAAGTGGCATCGTTTGCGCGACGAAGTGTCAAACTTTTTCAGCATTCGTCCGTCGCCAGCCGACTGGGGCTGCCTGACGGCCTTGTGTCTGATACCGCTGTTTCGGTTCAAAGGATGGTTCCGCAGCAAACGCTTGCGAATCATCTGGTTGCTGTCCGTGATCGGAGTCGTCGGCCTCTGGTCGGGGAACTTAGTTTCGATGGCATTGGTCGCCGGCTGGAGTGGCGGAGGTGTTGCCTGGCGTTTGGCACCCGCCCTAGCGGCGATCGCGATGGTTGCATTTGCCGGACCGGTTGTCGGCAAAGGCAACCCGTACTGCAACCACCTTTGTCCGCACGGTGCGATTCAGCAATTGATTCGTCCCACAAGAAAGAGTAAGCGACATTGGAAGCTACCAGCAAAGCTGTTGGCTGTGATGAAAGTTTTGCCGGGTACACTCTTGGTTTTTGCTTATCTGTCGTTGCTCCGGATACCGTCGATGGACCTGTCGTCCTGGGAACCTTTCCACGCGTATCTGTTTCGAATCGCGCCATGGAGCGCGATTGCGTTGGCGGGATTGACGATCCTGTTTTCCGCTTTTGTGCCGATGGGATACTGTCGTCTCGGATGCCCCACCGGTCGACTGTTGGATCATCTGAGACGTAACGCTAGCAGTGATCGATTGACACTCGCCGACGGAATTGCGATCGCGCTGCTTTTGCTTGCGGTCGTCTCTCAATGGTAAACTGATCGCATGAATTTCTTCCAGCAATCTTGTCCTTCTTGCAATTCATTGCTCGAACTACCAATCGAAGCCGACGGAAAATCCGCGGTTTGTCCCGGCTGTCAAACTCAGTTCATCGCCACAGCGGCAGCGTTGACGGTGAACGATACGAATTCGGCTCAAGACACTCCATCAACGGTAGAACCGGCGGCGAAGAATCGAAATCAATCGTCTACCACAGGACCGGTCTATCAGTCGGTTTCGATCGAAAGCGTGCTGGGAGATTCACGAATCCTGTTTTTCGATCGACGACGACCGATGTTGTTGCCGTTTTTAATTCCGTCGGTCGTGGTATTGGTCGGATTCGTCGTGCCCTTGGCGTACCTGAGCGACCTGGCGATCACCAGCAGAACGCCGGCATTGATCTGGCTGGGAGTATTGTCACCCTGGTTCTTGTTGGTGATGACGTATGCGATGTGGTTCGCACTGAATTTGTCGGTTGGCGTTTGCGATGTTGGTCCATCTGGCCAGGAACAGCCAAAGGACAACGTTCGATCCTGGTTCATTCCGGATCGACGTGCATTCATCGCCCTGCTGATAATAATGACTGCGTTCGTTGCCGTCATGGCAACGGTGATCTGTGTCGCAATCGTGTTGATCCACTCGGTTCGTAGCGTCAGGGCGACGGAGATCAGGATCATGGTCATGATCGGCGCCTCGTTGGGTGCGGTCATCGGCATGACACTTTTTGCCACGCGATTTTGGCCATTGATCCCAATGACGATCGAAGGCCGATTCGGAGCGCGCTGCATCCAGGAAGCATTGACGACGACACGCACGAATTTGCTGACGTCATTCTTGATGGTGATCGCCCTGATCTTCTGTATCGGCGTTGGGTTCAGTCTTGTGGGGCTCGGATTGCCGATTGCGATTCCATTTACCGCGCTGACGCTGGTGGCAGCACTTCGCATGATGGAAGGCCGATCGATACCGGCGTTCGAGCAAGATGCACCGTGAACCCGGCCGGTCAACGAATCCGGCCGGTCAACGATATTGATTCTTTTCCCTTGACCGCCCTGGTGCATCGGTGTACCATATAACGGGTACACCGAAGGCCGCTTTCACAAGGGGATGGCTTGGATGTTCTTTTCGATTGACGCCGATGGCGATATTCCGATCTACGAGCAACTTGTTCGTCAGGTCAAACTAGCGGTTGCGGACGGGATTCTTGTCGGCGGCCAGATGCTGCCGAGCGTCCGGCAGCTTGCCAGCGAGTTGGCGATTAACTCCAACACGATCGCGCGCGCTTACCAAGAGTTACAGGCGGACCACGTGGTCGAATCACTTCGCGGCCGCGGAATGGTTGTCCGTCGCGATGCGGTCAAGCGTTGTACCAAGGCCAGGAATTCACTGGTGGCCGATGGAGTGCGACGAGCATTGGCCGATGCGATTTCCGGCGGAATGTCGATCGACGAGCTGCGTGAATTGTTCGAAGCGGAATTGGTCCGGCAATCCGGCAACGGCAAACCCTAATCTTTCTCTTCTTGTACACCCTGGGAAGAAACTGCACATGAACGCTGTCATCTCTTTGAAGAACATCAGCAAGTCTTTCGGCCGCAACCGGGCACTCATCGATATCAATTTAGACATCCCGAAGGGCGTCGTGTTCGCGCTGCTGGGCGAAAACGGTGCCGGCAAGACCACCTTGATGAGCATCCTCTTCGGTCA
>JAGQPO010000319.1 GCA_020426665.1 Planctomycetales bacterium | reverse complement strand
CCGGGAACATCGCCCTGGGCAGCAGATCGAGAACCATCCAAGGTCGTCATCGAGCCTGAGATGACCCATGTCCGTTCTGCAGCCGCACGTGAATGGGCGTGGTACCCCGAAACTCCAAAGCAGCAACTATTCGAGCGACAATTTTCGTCGCGCGCGAACGATGAAGAGTGGACGTTGACGCTACGCCAGCACGACGTGAAACAGACGTGGGACGTTCGCTTGAACGATCGATCAATCGGCAGACTGACGCGTGACGAAAACGCGATGCAAGTTGACTTTGCGGTTCCCAGTGGAGTCGTCGTCGATGGGGACAATCAATTGGAGATTCGACAATCGGGAGATGAGTCAGACGATATCTCGATTGGACACGTTGAATTGCGTCACGAATCGATAAAGTCATTCCGCAACCAGGCCACGGCCAAAGTGAATCTGGTTGACACCACCGGCAGCCCGATCCCGGGACGAATCACGATCCTGGACCATGAAGGAACCTTGATACCGGTCGGTGAGACGTCCGATGAGGGACTGGCGATTCGCGAGGGCGTTGTTTACACCGCCCACGGTAGCGCGACGTTTGGTGTCGCTGGCGGAGACTATCGTATTGTTGCGTCGCGTGGATTCGAATACTCGGTCGCGGAAGCCAAAGTCAGTCTGGACCGAGGGCGACACCAGGACGTGACGTTGCAACTTGATCGCGAGGTTGATTCCGCCGGCTGGGTTGCCTGTGACACACACGTACACACCGTCACCCATTCGGGTCACGGGGATTGCACCATCGACGAGCGAATGTCGACGCTGGTCGGGGAAGGCATCGAATTGCCCATCGCGACAGACCACAACAAAGCGATCGATTATCGACCGGTGATGTCGGCAAACGGCGTCACCAAGTATTTCACGGCGGTCATCGGCGACGAATGTACGACCAAGAAAGGGCACTTCAATATTTTTCCGATCCAAACGGATGCACCTCTTCCCGATCATACCCAAGAAGATTGGGGACAACTGCTGGACGACATTTTTTCGACGCCAAGTGTGCGAGTCGCGATTCTGAATCATGCGCGTGACATCCACAGCGGCTTTCGACCTTTCTCACCGCGGCATCACATCAGTTTGTCCGGCGAAAATCTGGATGGACGTCCGATGCGTTTCAATGCGATGGAAATCATCAATTCCGGTGCCGTGCAAACCGACGCGATGCAGTTATTTCATGACTGGTGCGGGCTGACCAATCGTGGGCTGTCCGTTACTCCAGTGGGCTCCAGCGACTCTCACGATGTGGCCCGATTCATCGTCGGTCAAGGTCGAACATATATTCGATGTGCCGATTCGGAACCGTCCAACATTGATATCCAACAGGCTTTGGACGCCTTTGTCGCTGGGCGTGTAATCGTAAGTTACGGTTTGATGACGAAGATGACCGTCGGCCATGGTTCGGGGCCGGGAGACTTGGTGACGCTTCGCGAAGAAGAACGTGACATCGTCGTGGATGTTGAAGTCCATGGCCCGAG
This sequence comes from Planctomycetales bacterium, assembly GCA_020426665.1. Lineage (GTDB taxonomy): Bacteria > Planctomycetota > Planctomycetia > Pirellulales > Pirellulaceae > Stieleria. Next base: position 6,022 of record JAGQPO010000319.1, on the reverse strand, counting down.
TTGGGTCTCAGCAGACTTCGTCGCGTTGTATGTTTGTGGGCGCGAGAAGTTTCGCGTGCCGATCGATCAAAGTTCCCAGAACGGGACATCGGTCAAAACGAAGGCGACGTGGCGAATCCCAAAATCCGAGTACTCTCATGATCTTTGGATGTCTGCGGTCGCTGTCGGCCCGGGAATCGAAGCCCCGTTTTGGGCCACCGCGCTTCCATATCAACCAACGTCCACCAGTTTTTCTCCCTACGTTTTCAGTTCGACCGGAGCGGTTCAGGTTGATATCGATGGTGACGGAATCTACACGTCGCCGTACGCGCATGCGTTGGACTTGGTAAAACGATACAAGAACGATCAAGCAGCATTGCTAAAACATCTTGTCGGAACCGACGCCAGTGTGATTCACCAGGTAGCATCACTGCTTCGGGAATCAGAACTGGATCTTGCCTCGATCGAATTATTGGCTGAAAATGAAATCGCGACCGAAATCGCCCGGTACCGCCGCGCCTATCAACAATCGGTCGTTGCAAGACTGGAAAGTGTCGAGTGAACGTTGACGTAGCCGATCAGTGATTTTGTGGTCCCTGGACTGCCTTTTTGGCGCCCAGGGAGTGCCAATTTCCGGCCGTTTTCACCGAATCATCTCCCGGCAATCTCCCCCCACCGCTTCACAGGATGAAATCAAATGGCAAACGTCGTCGAACCACAGATTCCCGGGCAACAAACACAACCTCAGGGATCAGGTGCGGGAAAAGGTTGTCTTTGGGGTTGCTTGCTCCTGCTCGGGCTTGGCGTCGCTTCCATTCTGTGTGTCGGGATTGGGGGATATTGGTTTGCCAACCGCTTGGTGTCACAGTACACGTCGGATACCCCCGTTGACCTTCCGACGGTTGAGTACACCGAAGACGAACTGGCGACGTTAGAAGCCCGCATCGAGTCCTTTCGAAGTAAGTTGAACGCGGGGGAAACGCCGGAAGAGGATCTGGTTCTGACCGCCGACGATATCAATGCGTTGATCGGCAAGAATGAAGATTTCAAAGGCAAGGTTTTCGTCAAAATTGAAAACAACCAAGTCGAAGGCGACGTCAGTATTCCGCTTGACAAAGTTCCGTTGTGCGAGGGGCGATACTTTAACGGCAAGGCCAGCTTTAACGTTTCCATGGAAGGAGGCGTGTTGATCGTCACCGCAGATCAGGCTGAATTCAACGGCAATCCCGTGCCGGAAGAATTCATGCAGTCGATGCGGAACGAAAACCTGGCCAAGGACGTCTACAAAGACGAAAAGAACGCCAAATTCATGCGTCAATTCGAAGACATCAAGATCGAAGACAACAAGTTTATTCTTCGCGTTAAACGAAACGATGACAGTGGGGTCCAAGAAAATCCACTGATCGAATCGGGAGAGGATGCCGCCGGAACGTCGGACGCCGACGCGACCGAACCGGCCGCCAACACAGAAGCTGCGCCCGATGATGAGACCGCGGGATCCGTCCAATAGCTGGGGATCCACCGCAACCAGACTTGCCACCTGCCGCTTCAGTTTTGCTGACCCTGACGGATAACCCCGCAAAGCCAGTACCTTGTTCTAACTGAGAACCAGGGTTTCGCTTGGTAGCGGAAGTCGTGCGTGACTTTCGGCGGATCCAGACTCCACCACGAAACTCTTGACGAGTTCCGTTACTGTAAAATCGAATTGGAACGCAGGACCAATTTTGAACAGGCCGGACGACGTGGAATAGGTGTCACGGTCTTTGAACCAACGAAACTTACCCGCCGTCGTGAGGTGGCGGTATGCGTCGTTTCTAAATCTCCTGCAAGATCCTGCAACAAGGCGTCTGCGATTCGTATAAACTCTAACCGTTCCTTCCTCCCGATTTTCCCCCCGGTATCGAACGCGTAGAGGCGAGTCAATTTACGATGCGCACCATCTTTTCGTCGGCAATCTACTTGTCGGCCGTCATTTTCACCGCCGGACTTGTTGCCAGTGCGTCTCCATCGGTGCAAGCCGCCCGGCCGAACATTTTGTTGTTTACGGCGGATGACCTGCATGCCGAATCGTTGGGGGTCTACGGCGGCAAGCCTGCGGACCTGACGCCGAACTTGGACGCCTTCGCTGCGGAGGGATTGTTGTTTCGCAATGCGCACGTCAACGCGGCCATCTGTGCCCCCTGTCGCGCGATCATCGCGACCGGACGTTACAGTCACCGCTCCGGAGCGATGGGATTTATGCCGGCCCGAGAAGACGTGCCCGATATCGTGACGACTTTGAAGGCCGCCGGATACCACACCGGAATCCTGGGCAAGGTGGGCCATTCAACGCCAAAGAAATCGATGCACTGGGATTACCATTTCGACCAGAAGGACTTGGGAAACGGAAGAAACCCCGATCTGTACTATCAGCGCAGCCGAACTTTCCTAGACGAATGCCAAGCCGCGAAGAAGCCGTTTTATTTTATGGTGAATTCGCACGACCCACATCGGCCCTATTGCAACCCGAACAATTTGACCAAGGGTGCCGCAATGCCGTCTCGGGTTTACGCCCCCGACGAAGTCGACGTGCCGGGGTTTCTGCCCGATCTGCCGGGTGTCCGAGAGGAACTGGCGACCTATCTGAATTCCACACGACGATTGGACGACACCTTTGGCAAGGTCATGCAGGCCTTGAAGGAATCCGGCCAAGCCGACAACACACTGGTGCTGTTTATCACCGACAACGGGATCGCAGTGCCGTTCGCAAAATGCAACACTTGGTTTCACAGTACCCACAGTCCGCTGCTGGTTCGCTGGCCGGGAATTGTGAAACCCGGCACCCACGACGACGAACATTTTGTATCCGTTGTCGATTTCTTTCCGACATTCATGGACGTCACCGGCGTCCAAGATCCCGATGGCTTAGACGGAAGATCGTTTCTGCCGTTATTGAAAGGCCAAACCCAAGACAACCGCACGCACGTCTTCACGCAAATTGATTCAAAGGCCGGTGGTGCTTCGGTACCGATGCGGTGTGTCCAAAACAAGGATTTTGGATACATCTACAATCCCTTCAGCGATGGTGAATATTGGTATCGCAACAACAACGAAGGCAAAACGATGGCGGCAATGAACGAGGCCGCCGAAACCGATCCTGCGATTCAGGCCCGAGTCGATCTGTTTCGCTATCGTGTTCCCGAGGAACTCTATGACTTGAAGCATGACCCCGATTGTCTTGTCAATCTGGTCGACGACCCCGCCCACGCCGAGACGTTGTCGCAGTTGCAAGATGAGTTGGTCGCCCAGATGAAAAAGACAGACGACCCGATGCTGGCGGCCTTTCTAAACCGGAATGACCGTGCCAAAGTTGACGCGGTGATGTTGGCGACCTATGGGCCCAAAAAGAACGAACGGCCGAAAAACAATGTTCGACCGAAAAACAACCAACGGCCGAGGCCTCGGCAAACGAACAAGCAGAAGTGATTGCCCTAGCAATAGTGCATCAGCTGACGCAGCGCCGAATCGATAAAAAAATCATCTTCACCTAGACCGAGCGGACCCATTTTTCTCGCTGGTCGCTTTCCAATATCCGACCATGAAACCGATTCTCACGACCACACTGTTACTGCTTGGTTTTTCCGCCCTGCCATTTAATTCGTTCGCGGCCCCGCCAAACCTGGTGGTTTTCCTTGCCGATGACGCCGGTTGGGGAGACTACAGCCAGTCGGGCAATCGCCAGGTTTCCACACCCAACATTGACTCGATCGCCCAAGGCGGAGTCACGTTGGATCGCTTTTACGTTTGTCCCGTGTGCTCGCCCACGCGTGCCGAATTCCTGACGGGACGTTATCACCCGCGCGGCGGCGTCAAAGGGGTTTCGACGGGACAGGAACGATTGAATCTTGATGAAAAAACGATCGCGGATGCGTTCCACGCTGCGGGATACGCGACCGGCGCGTTTGGCAAGTGGCATAACGGCAGCCAATGGCCCTACCACCCCATGGCCCGCGGATTTGATCAATACTTCGGCCACACCTCGGGCCACTGGGGCGAGTACTTTGATCCGCCGTTGGAAGAGAACGGTCGGATGATCCGCACCAAGGGATACATCGTCGACGTCTGCACCGATCGAGCGTTGGGATTCATCGATAAGAATAAAGACAAACCCTTTCTTTGCTACGTTCCGTTTTCTACTCCGCACTCTCCGTGGGCGGTACCGCAGGAATATTGGAATCGATTCAAAGACAAACCGATCACCCAGCGCGCGACCGCCGAAAAGTCTGAAGTCGACGACCACACTCGCTGTGCACTGGCGATGGTGGAAAACCAAGACATGAATGTCGGGCGTGTTCTGAACCGACTTGCCGAACATGGAATCGATGACAACACAATCGTCGTCTACTTCTCTGACAACGGGCCCAACAGCAACCGCTGGACCGGCGGCATGAAAGGCCGCAAAGGCACGACAGACGAAGGCGGGGTCCGTTCGGTTTGCTACATTCGTTGGCCCGCAAAGATCCCCGCCGGTCATACCGTCACCCAGATTTGTGGCGCCATCGACCTGCTGCCGACCCTGACCGCGCTGGCCGACATCAAACGTGTCGGCAACAAACCACTGGACGGGCGTGATTTGACACCTTTGATGTTACAGCAAGAGACCGATTGGCCCAAGACCGATGGGCCCGAGCACCGGCACTTTTCGACATGGGCGGGCAAGGTCAGTGTTCGTACGCAAACACATCGATTGGATAACGACGGGAAACTGTTTGACATGATCGCCGATCCCGGTCAAACGCGTCCTGTCAATGATCAGCAACCCGACATGGCCGCCGATCTTGCGGCAGCCGTCCGGTCGTGGCGTCGCGAGATGTTTGGTCCACCGTCGGCGCCCGCAAAAGGTAACGAGGGTGCGAAGAAAGCAAATCCCAACGCGGTCGACCCACGTCCGATCACCGTCGGTTACCGTGAATTCCCGATCACAATGTTGCCGGCCCGTGACGGCGAACCAAACGGCGGCGTGAATCGCAGCAGCCGCGCGCCGAATTGTTCGTACTTTGTTGATTGGACCAGAAAGGACGACAGCATGGTCTGGTTGCTTGATGTTCATACGACGGGACGCTACGAAGTCACCATCGATTACACGTGCAAGATTCCGGACGTCGGATCGACAATCCAGCTGACTTTCCAAGATGCCAAGCTACAGGGGAAAGTCACCGAAGGTTGGGACCCGCCGTTGAACACCAATCAAGACACGCTTCCCCGGCCGCCAGCGGAAAGTCAGATGAAGGAATTTCGCACCATGAAACTTGGCGAAATCAATCTGACTAGCGGGGTCGCGCCGCTCACGCTGAGCGCCGTCGACATTCCGGGATCATCCGTGATGGACGTTCGGCGAGTCACACTCACGCTATTGCCGTGATGAGGACGGATCCTATTGGTCCCGATTACTGAAAGATCGCCCAAGATAGGTCGTGCTGTTCATGACGTTTGTTGCTTGGTTGCCATGTCACGCACGGCGTGGCAAACGCCGGTCAGAGTCCCCCGCTGACTCGTCCAGCAGGAAGGCAAGTTTTTTGCAGGTGCCAAAACCGATCTTCAATTTGCCTGCAGCATGCGTCGAAGGGATTATCGGGACGACGACCGGTTACGGGTTCGCTCTTGGGAACAAGCGGCAACGAATAACGTGAAAGGTAACATGACCTCGATACCGGTAGTCCTTCGTCCCGGCAGAGATCCGTTGCCCCTCACCTGGGACTTCAACAACCGCATGGTCTCGGCCGATGTCGACAACGACAGCACCGACGACGTGTTTTACGAATGGGACGCACTAGGGCGCCGCGTCGCACGTGACGATGGCACCACCGACACGATCTTCGTGCAAAGCGGCCAGCAGACCATCGCCGAATACACATCCAGCACGGCGGCGACAAGTCCTACCTACGCCTACGTCTACGCCAGCTCCATCGACGAACCGGTTGTGCGTGACGGCACCGGCGGTCTGCGTTACTTCCATCGCGGCCAACAGTACTCCATCACCGCACTGACTGATTCATCGGCGGTG
>JAGQPO010000318.1 GCA_020426665.1 Planctomycetales bacterium | reverse complement strand
GACGCGGCCGATGTCTGGATCATCGCGAGCGTCAAGGATCGCCATCGTCTGACCCTGCTGATTGACAAACCAGTTCTTCCGAACGTCGGGCGTCAGTTTGGATTGACGATCGATTTCCGTCGCGACCCAATCGTCTTGTTCCCAGCGCATCAACAACCACTGGGCCGCGGAATGAATCCCCACATCGGGATCATTGGTGAACGAGTCTTTTACCGAAACCAATGCCTGGGCTCTTGTCGGTTTTGGAACTTTGCCCCAATCGAATCCGCCCATCGCGAGTAAGAGTGCGCGGCGAATCGACGCGTCGGGTTCACGTGGAAAGCGATTAAGCAGAACATCGAAGTCTCCGCCAAGAGGCCCGATTCGATTAATGATGTACGCTCGGGTGTGCGGCCAGACGGCCTGCCGCATCAGCGGCCAGGTTGATTCGGCAAGATCCAGACGATGCAGAAGCGCCGCCGCGACGCCCTGGCGTTTCGCAAGAACGTCGTACTCTTCCTCCGGAAGGTTGGTGTCAATATCCGTAAACACGACCTCGCGAATTTGACTCTCCATGTCCGGTAAGTGATTGTCCAGCACACTCAAAATGGTGGCGTGTTGCTGGAACGACGCATCCAGAAAAAAATTCAGCAACCGTTTCGGATCATCTCGCAAAAACTGGATGACAAACGTCGTCGACAACGATCGCGTGGGCGAATCATCCGGAGAGAGTGCCCGATCCAACAGAGGTTTCATCATCGCCTGACTGATCGGCTTTAACCCGACGATCAAATGGTTGTTGTCCTGCGGTGCGATCATCGCATGATTCAACATTTGCGCGATTAATGTTTCCGATTCTTCGTCGGTGAAATCAAATCCGTCAAAGGAAGGCACGGCAACCTGTCCGGCAATCATCACTGCGGCACAAAGCCGACGCTGTGGTTGTTGATCGACGGACCGAACGACCGTCGATAGCTGTTCCAATTCGGCATCGGCAAGGTCCGCTAACTGTTCACGAACGACCATCAGCAAGGGCAAATCAATGTCGACACATTGTTGGACCAATGACTCTCGTTGGGACGGTTCAATTTGCAGGATTCCCAATTGGTTCAAGATCCTCTCGCGTGTGCCGGGAGTGGATTCGGCAAGTGTTTGATGGAGCGGCCCCGATGCGAACGATCCAAAGTCGCGAATGGTTTGGAGCACTGCCCCAAGCTCTTCCGTTCTTACCGTCTGCAGCTGCTGCACTGCGGCAACGGCCCGAGAACGCTTCCAAATCCCCCAACCGACCGTCGCGACAATGATCAGAACGACGGCAACCATCATGCTGCGAATCAAGTGGCTTTGGGTCGCCGCACGCATCATCCGTTTTTCAGTCGCATTCCAGCGGTCGGAGGACGAGAGCAATCGGATGGACGCCCAATCGATCCACGACGGAGCATATTTTTGAACGGGTTTGACCGACCACATCGCCGCATATTCAGCTAACCGAAGCTCCGCGCGCCCTTGGCGCGTCTCGTGCTGCCGGCGCGTGATCCATCTTTCAATCGCGGGGACCAGGTAGTCGTGTGTCAGTTGATAGTACGCGACGCCGTCACTGGATTGGCTAATGCTCTCGTCACCGCTTGTCGTCCCCGCAGGATCGGTCGGCGAGATCAGTCGCAGTTCTTTGTCCAGGATGCGAATCATCTCGTCGAACAATTGTGGTTGAGAATTGTATCCCGATGCCTCCATCAACGCTTGCTCGGACTGCATTTTCCCTTTGATGTCGACGTTCGGCTCGGGCAACAGCAAACGCAAGACCTTTCGGACCGCAGGTTCGTGGGTACGCTGCGCTGCGGGCGCCAATTCGCTACTGAAGGATTCCTCCAAGAATTGCAGCCCGATGCCTTCGACACCGCCAAGATGATCGATGGTCCGGTCTTCCCACGGCTGCGCTTTGACCATTTCGACGAACAAGGCCAATCGGACGGGAAAAACTTTGCCGCCGCCGGCCAACCCCTCGACCGCCCGGTCCAAGAACCGGTTTTGCTCGCTTGTCCGCTCGGACACATCCGCCGGGATACGATCGTACGCGACGCCAAACTCGGCCAAAACACGGCGCGCATGTGCCAGATTGAACAGGTCCACCAGCGCCGCATTGTGGTTTTGACGCAAGGGGACTTCCAACACCGCCATGAATCGCGAAAGTGCCAACCAAAAGTCGTCGCGGACCAACAACAAACACTGGACGGTTTGCCCGTCACACTGACGCAGCGCCGTTGCGAGTTCCGAATCCTGGTCGTCGCCCCGACCGTGCAGCCATTGTTCGAATTGATCAATCACCAGCAACAGTTTCTTACCACCCAATTCTTGACCGCTTCGCCGGATCTGGGCGATCGTATCGGCCAGATTCGCGTCAATGCGGGCATCCGACTTCTGCTTGCGAATGCCACGCAGTAACCGCATTTCGGTTTCGTCACGGGTTGCTTCGACGAATACCGTCGCAACGCCCGTGCCCAACAGCGGCAACAATCCGGCTTTGACAAACGACGATTTTCCGCATCCTGATGGACCGTACAAAACTCCGATTCGTGGCGTTTCCACATCGTCCGGCCCGATGATCTTTCGTTGCCAAAATCGCAGACTCTCCGGCACCCATTGTCGGTCACGCGGACCGGGGATCAATCGGTGAAAAAAATCGGCATCGTGCCGACCGTAGGACCGTAGCCCTCGCGGAACGATGCCTGACGTCGCATGCGATGTGGGCGTGGAACCGGAGCTCACCTTCGTATTGTCCTGGGTCGATTGATCGCCACACTCGCTTAAAAAGTATTCCAGGTCCCCGACAAAATCTCCCGCCGTCCCATACCGATCCGATGCCCGTTTACCCAATGCCTTTAATGTGATTCGTTCCAGATCGCGGGGAATGGACTCCACCAATTGACGAGGCGGCCGCGGTTCACGATGCATTAAACCTTCGATGATCGATTCGTGATCACTGCCGCCAAACGGTCGCTGGCCCGTCAGCATCTGGTACAAGATCACGCCGAGCGAAAAAATATCACTTCGCCCGTCGACCAAATGGTTTTCACCACGCGCCTGTTCCGGACTCATGTAGGCCGGTGTACCGACGCGCGCCTTGGAAGACGTCATCTCCTCGTCACGAAGCGCCAAACCGAAATCGGTTAGGAACGGCTTGTCGTCCAGAGACAGCAAGATGTTGCCGGGCTTGATGTCACGATGCACGATTCCACATGAGTGGACGTAACTGAGCGCACGACCGATCTCCGCAAGTACCTCGATCGCGCGACGAAGGGTAAGCGGATCCGAACGCATCCGATCCGACAAATTTGAACCGTCAATGAAAGCCGACACGATGCAGGGCAAACCGTCGTCGGAACGCAGCACGTCGTAAACCGAGACGATCGCCCGATGGTCCAGTTTCGCAACCGTCCGCGCCTCTTCCAAATACCGCTCCAAATGCTTCGCGGATGTGATCCGATGGCGATGCGGAATCTTGATCGCAACGTGCCGTTCCAGTTGCTGGTCAAAGGCCTTGAAGACCCGACCGTATCCTCCTTCCCCCAACAATTCTGTTAGCTGGTATCGCTCCGAAAGGACGGGAATAATGTCCCGGTCAATCGACGAAATCGACAAAGAACGAGTCAAACTCAACGACTCACCGACAAGCATCCGATCTTCGGAAGTCGGCAACAATCTGTCTAATGAAAGCTCGGTGAATGATTCTTGGGGCGGCTCTTCATGCGCGCGCGTCATTGTCCAATGGGCATCCAATACGTTGGAATCGAGTTAACCGAGTCATATTGTACTCGTTGCACCCGCGATTTGTTTACACTAACGGCCGTGAATCAAGCGGCCTATTCAACGATGCCTCGCCCCCTACCGGGAGGCAATCTGGTCCCCTCTTTCGACCCGGAGTCCCTGTGATGCCTCTGACCACTTTGAAATCAATGTGCGCTGTCGTCGGAATGGCTGTCGTCGGAATGATTGCAGTCATGTCGGACTTGGGGCATTGTCACGCCCAAATGCTGGATTTCGAACTGCGATATCAGCAACCGACAGCCCCAGAGTCGGATCGGTACCATCAATTGACTCGCAACGAGCGTTGGGACGCCACCGAAACCGCGGTCATCGTTTGCGACATGTGGGATTCACATCACTGCGTCAATGCAGTCCGTCGAGTCACCGAGCTTGCGCCGCGTATCAACCAGTTTTGCGATGCCCTTCGCGATCAAGGCGTCACCATCATTCATGCACCCAGCAGCTGCATGAAGGCGTACGAGAATCACCCGGCACGTGCACGGGCACAGGCGATTCCCCTCGCAGGCTTCCTGCCGGACCAAATTGAAAGCTGGTGCGATCAAATTCCCAGCGAAGAAGTGGCCGCTTACCCAGTCGACCAATCCGAGGGCGGCGAGGACGATGATCTGGAGGAGCATCGCCGGTGGGCCGAGCGATTGCAGGCGATCGGATTGAATCCCCGCGCCCCATGGCAGCGACAGGTCGAAGTCATCGACATCGATGAAAAATCCGATTTTATAAGCGACAGCGGGCCGGAAATCTGGAGCATCATGACCGCCCGTCAAATCAAGAACGTGATCCTGGTCGGCGTTCACACGAACATGTGTGTCTTGGGGCGACCCTTTGGATTACGACGTTTGGCATCGGCGGGCAAAAACGTTGTGCTCGCCCGTGACCTGACGGACACCATGTATGACTACCGAGCCTGGCCCTATGCGAGTCACTTCACGGGAACGGACCTGATCATTGGGCATATCGAACGATACGTTTGCCCCACCGTGACGAGCGATCAAATCCTCGGTGGCCAAGCATTCCGTTTCTCACACGACGATCGAAAACGTTTACTGATGTTGATCGCGGAGGACGAGTATCAAACCGAAAAAACGCTTCCGACGTTTGCCGCGAAACACCTGAGCAGTCACTTCAGCGTGCAAGTGGCCTGGGGCAGCGACAACGAACGCGACGAGATTGTCGGCGTAAAGAACGTGGAACAAGCCGACGCATTGTTGGTCAGTGTCCGACGCCGAGCGTTGCCCGAAAAAGACTTGGCGATCATTCAATCGTTTGTCAAACAGGGAAAGCCCGTCATTGGAATTCGCACCGCGAGCCACGCCTTTTCACTTCGTGGAAAACAACCACCGGAAGGCAACGCCGTATGGGATTCTTTTGACGCCGACGTCTTCGGCGGCAATTACACCAACCACTTTGGAAACGACTTGAAAGCGACGCTTCAATTGCCGGCCACAGCTCCCGAGCACGCGATTCTGTCGGCCACCAACGCCACCGGCATTCATCCCGGTGGCTCACTTTATAAAACCGCCCCGTTGGCTGCCGGAACCCAAGTTTTGATCGAAGGCAACGTTCCCGGTGAGCAACCACAACCGGTTGCGTGGACGTTCGTTCGCAACGATGGCGGCCGATCTTTTTACACATCGCTGGGGCACCCCGATGATTTTAATCAACCCGAATTCGAGGCACTTCTAGCGGCAGGCATCCACTGGGCCTGCGATTTGCAACCACACTCACTGGACGAAATCAAAAACCAAAACAATCGCTACGATGCCGGAGGTGGCAAACAACGCAAATAGTTTCGGACGGTCCAAGGAGGAAGTGGAGTACGCCCGAGTGATAGCGAATCTCGGAGAAGCCAAGCCACGGGAGCGGCAAGAATCCCCGTCGCTAGATTCACCCAAATGATCCACGATTGTTCGGAACGGAGTTTGCCATACTCCCACTTCATGTCACACATATCGACTGGGGTTGCACTCATGCGATGCGTTTCTCCGGATGCGTCGGTTTTCTGCCAAGCTTAGTGTCGGTTGGTCGGCAAAACGGCCGAATCCGGTTCACGCGATGGTTCGGCACCTGTGAATCTACGGCAAGGCTACTTTTTGGGTAGTTCGAACGCGACACCCGGCAAAGTTACATATACATCGCCCGGCTTCAGTTCCGCTGCCTGCTTGAATCCTGCGAGCACTTTGATCGTGGCCCCATTCTTGAATTGATCTCCCTGTCTGTATTTCACGCCTTGAAGATAAATCCCTTGTGTTGAGTGCGCAACCAGGTCGATGGCCACTTTCCCATCACCGACGTACAGTTTCTGGCCTTCCACCGCTGCAGTCTCGGTCTCCATTTTAACCGTAAAGCCTGATCTCGCTTCAACGTAAAATAGGGTGACGTCTTCCCGAGGAAGTTGTACTTGGAATACGCGACCATCAACCGTGTCTGCAACAGTTGAGGCTGGTGAGAACAAAGCAAGCATCAAGGCGAACACCGCGAAGCCAGTCATTTTCATACGTTGTACTCCTAATCTGATCGTCAACGAACAGTGGACTCTTGCCAGAACGGCGGCGATGACCGAGTCGCGGCGAACGACATGGTGTAATCGAACCAACTGAACTCCGCGCCTTCGTGTGCAACGGATGGTTCGTGGATTTTACGAACGGCGACAGTTGGGAGCATCACCGCTAAACGCCAATGTAACCCATCGAAACCGCCAAGGGAAACGCCAGCGTCCAAACGGCAGTCGGCACGTCAGGCGTTGGTTTGTCTCCCATCGTACTTGTACTCGTACTCAGCTTCGCGGTACTCGTACTCGACCTCGGCATTGTACTCTGCGGTAGCCTCGGCCACGGCATCCGATCTCGCGATCAAACGGGTCAGCATCGAGACGATCCGGTGTAGCAACCGTTTCAGCTCATCGTGAGCCCGTTCGTCAATCCCTTCGGTCGCAGCGAGCACGTCTTGAATTGCAACACATTCCAAGGTCGAACCACGAGCGATGTCCAGAAAACGACTCCGACCTTCAGGCTGCGTTTTCCGTTTCCCTCGGCAATGTTCAGCGGAATCGATTGAGCAGCACGAGGCCATTGGTCGCGAGCGTGACGATGACAGCCGCCAAGATTCTTTGCGATGGCGAATGACGATGCGACGTAATCAATCGAGAGACGGTAGACGTCAAAGCGATCGTGGTCGAAGATTGGTTCGGTCATTGGTGCCCCCATTCGAGTAGGAGTACGAGTACCGGCTAGCGTCTGAGTACGACTCGATGCCACGAACTTGACTATATGCGGATGGGGCGGGGTGAATACGCGGCTTTCGGGGCGTTATCGCTGGATGGACCTTCCGCACCTTGGGTAGCTCCGCGATCCAATGGGCGTATTCTCGCGGCTTGGTGTCCCTATTATTGAGACCGTAAAGCTGCAGATCTGTCATTAGTTATCTGTCATTAATCATTTGTCATTGCTTTGGTTTCGATGGGCGGCGGTTGGATGAGGCGACTGGCACGAGCGATCTTACAGGCATGAGATTTGCAATCTGTTTCAACGTTGGACCACCACGAACGATGGGTGTACCAGATCGGAACGTTTGATGGACGAACAGCCTGTACCGAGCGAGACGATCAAAACGCTGACCAGCGAGCGGGGGCAGTCGCTGGTCAGCGGGCGGTCGTTGTGCGGCCACGTGACTGCGGTGCGTGGGACGGTCGTCGATGCATGGTTCGATGGGACGCTACCGCCCATCGATGCCGCACTACAGTGTCGGCTTGGTGACGGCGGGTGGATCACCGCGGTCGTCCATTCACACCTCGGCGACTCTTCGGTGCGCGCGATTGCGACCAGCAGCACACGTGGGATGCGACGGGGCGCCGATGTGTGCTCTGGTGGCGCGCCTTTGCGGATTCCCGTTGGCGGACAATTGATCGGCCGGGTCATCGATTTACACGGCAAAGCGTTAGACGGAGGCCGGGCGTTGTCGATGGAGAATTCTTTGCCGTTGTTTCGTTCACCGCCACCGTCGTCGGTCTGTTTGGGGCTGGGCGATGTCTATCCGACCGGGATCAAGGTGATCGATTTATTTTGTCCGTTCACGCATGGCGGGCGGGTTGCCGTCTTTGGTGGCGCCGGGGTGGGCAAGACGGTGGTGTTGACCGAGTTCATTCACAATGCGGTATCGAGCTTGAAGGGGGTTGCGGTGTTCGCTGGGATCGGCGAGCGTTCGCGCGAGGGGCTGGAGTTATGGCAAGAGTTGAAGGAACGTGGATTCATGGATCGGACCGCGATGGTATTCGGTCAGATGAACGAGCCTCCGGGCGCGCGGTTCATGGTCGGACTCGCGGCGTTATCGATCGCAGAGTACTTTCGCGACGTTGAAAAGAAGGACGTGTTGTTTTTGGTTGACAATGTTTATCGGCACGTCCAAGCGGGAATGGAGGTCTCGGGTTTGTTAGGGCGTTTGCCGTCACGAGTCGGGTACCAGCCGACGTTGGCGGCCGACATTGCGGCGTTGGAGGAGCGAATCACTGCGACACAACATGGCGACATGGTTTCGGTGCAGGCGATTTACGTTCCCGCAGATGATTATTCGGACCCTGCGATCACGCATGCGTTTTGGCACATGGACAGCTCACTGGTCCTATCGCGAGACGTGGCGGCGGAAGGGTTGTACCCGGCAGTGGACCCGTTGGCATCGTCGTCTAAGGCGCTCGACCCGGGAATCGTCGGCAAACGTCACTACGATGTCACCCAGCAAGCGCGTCGGACGCTGGGGCGTTACGACGAGTTGAAGGATTTGATTTCGATGTTGGGGATCGACGAATTGTCGGTCGAGGACCGCCAGTTAGTCGGCCGCGCCCAACGGCTGAGAAACTTTTTGACTCAGCCGTTCTTTGTCGCCGAGACGTTTACGGGCATGTCGGGCCGCAACGTTCCGATCGCCGTGACGGTCGACGGTGTCGCGGCGATCCTGGACGGCCAGTGCGACTCGGTTCCCGAGCAGGAACTTTTCATGATCGGATCGTTAGACGAAATTCGCTCCCGCGATCGGCAATCGGTCAAGACATCATGACCAAACCGACTTTACACGTAACGATCCGCACTCCGCGCGTGACGGTGGTCGACGAAGAAGTAGTATCGATGCGAGTACCGACGAAGAGTGGTCACGTGGGACTGCGGCCTCGGGGCGAACCGACGGTGTTGGCGGTCGAAGCGGGATTAGTTTTGCTTCGCAGCCACGGCGGCATGCGTTATGCAGGTACCGCCGGTGGCCTGCTGCACACCAGCGGCCAATCGGCGAGTTTGTTAACTCCGTTGGCGGTGGTGGGCGACGATGTGGATTCCGTTTCGCGACAATTGGATGAATTACTGTCCGAACCGAGCGACGAAATGGAGGTCCGTCGAACACTGGGGCGGCTTGAGACGCGGATCCGACACGAATTGGTTCAAGGAGATGACCGCAGTGGACCCGAGAGACGGCAAACGTGATGCACAATGAAAAACCACCTCGCTGCGATCCCCGTTCTGCAGTTCGACGAGACCGTGTGCGACTGGATCGGCGCGAACCGGGCCATCGTAGTTTTTGGCGTTCATTGAATGTGTTGGGAATGGTCGGTTGGCCGATCGTTTTGGGGGCTGTCGGAGGCGTTTGGATCGGTCGTTATTTGGACAAACATTTTGATTCGGGGATTCGAATGACGCTGATGCTGATGACGATCGGCGTCATGTTTGGTTCGTTTGTGGCTTGGAAAACAGTGACACAGAAACATGAATGAGACGTTCAGTTGGGTCTGGTTCATTGCGGGCATCATGGCCGGTTGCGCGCACGCAACCATGCTTTGGCGGGCAACACGGCGGATGGGCGTTTGGAGTCCACTGGTGGGGATGTTGCGTTTGGGACTGGTTGCCGTGTTGTTGGTGATGTCCGCACTTTCGGGACAGATCCTGTCGTCGGCTGCGGGTTGGGCGATCGGATTGGCAACGCTGGGGACCTTCCTGGTGATGCGACCGGGAGGTGGAGCGGACGATCATTCGCGTGTTCCATGTAAATAAAAGCTGAACGATGCATTTGCGAATTTTTGGCGATCCCGTTGTCTTCCAGATCGGTCCGATACCGATCACCGAAACGATGATCACGTCGACGGTGGTGTCGATGGTTCTGTTGGTGTTGGCTGTGGTGTTAGTGAACTCGGTTCGGACTCGCCCCGATCACTGGATTTCCGTCATTGCGTTCTTGGTGGTGGAAACCTTTGACAACATGGTGAAAGACATCATCGGCCGTCGTCACGCGGTTGTGGCGACGTTATCGGCCAGCATGTTTTTATTTATTGCCGCATGCAATTTGGCGGGACAGCTTCCAGGCGTGCATCCCGCGACGGGTAGTCTGGCAACGACATCGGCGTTGGCGGCCGTCGTTTTTTTGAGCGTTCCGATCGCGGGGATCCAGACCAATGGGCTGTGGAATTACATCAAGCACTACTTTCGTCCGAATCCGTTACTGATGCCGCTGCATGTGATTTCGGAGTTATCACGCACGTTGGCGTTGGCAGTCCGATTGTTCGGTAACGTGATGTCGGGCCACTTGGTGGTTGGGCTGTTAGTCGCATTGGCTGGATTTTTAGTGCCGACACCGATTATGGCGCTCGATTTGCTGATCGGACTGTTACAGGCCTACATTTTTGCGATCCTTTCGATCGTTTACATCGGTGCGGCGATCAGCGCGGGTACCGAATGATTCGTGGAAATAAACCGGAGGAGCGATTGAGATGACTGATCAAACCATCATTGCGGTTGTCGCGATGGCAGGTGCGGCGTTGACGATGGCACTGGGTGCGATCGGGGCAGCGATCGGTGAGAGCCGCATCGGCGCGGCGGCGATGGATGCGTTGGCACGTCAACCGGACGAGGCGTCATCGATCACGCGTACATTGTTTGTCTCGCTGGCCATGGTCGAATCCACTGCGATCTTTTGTTTGGTGATCGCATTGATTTTGCTGTTTGCCAATCCGTTCACGGCCGTGGTGGGTGGCTAACCGTGTCTGCGACTTTAGCAACCTTTCTGTTCGAATCCGCGAATTTCCTGGTGCTGGCGGCTGCGTTGGGTTGGTTGTTTTTCAAACCGGTCCGTCAGGCGCTCGCAGACCATCGCAACAAATTCGAGGCGGACAACCGGTTGGCCGCTGACAAGCTGGCGGAGGCGACGCGGATGCAGCAGGAGATTCAAACAACCAAAGACGCGTTGCAGTTGGAGCTTCAAGAATTTCGAACGAAGGAAATGGAATTGGCGCAGCAGAAGGCCCAGCAAATCGTTGCCGAAGCGCGTGGGCAAGCGGAACGTGAACGCGAAGCACGTCGTCGTGAGGCCGCTCAAATGTCCGACACACAACGTGACACGTTGGCGGAGGTGTCGGCCGCGGCAGCCGCTGACACGGTGGGTCGCTTGTTGACTCAGATCGGCGGCCCCGATTTGCAATCCGCATTAATCAATTCGGCGTGCGTTCAGCTTCGTGAGATTTCGTCCGGCGAGATAGCACCGGTCAAAATTGAGTCCAAGGAGCCGCTGTCGGATGACCAGATCGCGCTGCTTCGAAGCGCCTTGGGATCGTCCGCCGACGCGACGGACTTTCGGGTGGACGAAGGTCTGGGCGACGGCGTTCGCATCACGACCGGCAAGGGATTGATTGACGCATCGGTCCGAGGACTGGTTCAATATGCCAGTCAATCGTTGATCAAAGAAATGGGGCTGCGAGCAAACCATCACAACCGATTGCAACACGCTGGCGATGACTATTCCACTTGAATCCGTTCGACAGGAATTAACGGCGGCGACGCAAGAACTGTGTTTGGCCGACGGAATGAAGCCGCGTGGTGTGGTTCGCCGTGTGGGTGACGGCGTTGCCGTCGTCGATGGAATGGCCGACGTCCGTTACGAAGAATTACTGGCGTTTGATTCCGGCGCGTTTGGGATTGCGTTTGACTTGCGGACCGACTCTTTGGGCGCGGTGCTGTTGGCCGGAGCGTCAAACGTTCGCGAGGGAGACGGCGTCGTCGGATTGGAACGATTGCCGGAATTGCCCGTCGGCCGGGAAGCACTTGGTCGAGTGCTTGATCCGCTGGGGAACCCACT
>JAGQPO010000317.1 GCA_020426665.1 Planctomycetales bacterium | reverse complement strand
GAACTTGGAACTTGGAACTTGAAACTTGAAACTTGAAACTACAGCGAACTCTCTCTCCGTCGCATCGCCTCAGTGACTTCGTCCAGCAACGTCAATCGGCCGCCGTAGGTCTTTTGCAGATTTTCGGGCGTGAACGTTTCCGCGACGGGGCCGTGAGCGACGACGCGCATGTTCAACAGAATGACGTAGTCGAAATAATCGGGTACCGTTTGCAAGTCGTGATGGATAACCACCGCGGTCTTGCCGCGATCTTTCAGGTCACGAAGGATTTCGACGATCGCACGTTCGGTTGCCGCATCGACCGCCGCAAAAGGTTCGTCCATCAGGTACAAGTCGGCGTCCTGTACCAATGCCCGTGCAAGAAACGTGCGTTGTTGCTGGCCGCCGGAGAGTTGGCTGATTTGACGATCCGCCAATTCGCCGATCCCGACTCGATGCAGTGCGTCGCGTGCCTGTTGACGATGCCTTTTACGGACCGGCCGAAGCCAGCCGATTTCGCCATACAATCCCATTGCCACGACGTCCAAAGCGCTGACCGGAAACTGCCAATCAACACTTTCTCGTTGAGGGACATATCCGACGCGATGGCGATTGGTACGGTATGCGTCACCGAAGACTCGCACACGTCCCGAAGCACGTGGGATCAAATCCATGGCGGCCTTCAACAGTGTGCTCTTGCCCGCGCCGTTTGGACCCACAACGCCGATCAATTGACCGGCCGGAAGATCAAAACTGACGTCCCAGATTACGGGCTTGCGGTGGTATGCCACGGTCAAGTCATAAACCGACAATGGAACGTCTGTGCCTGATCCGTCATCACGTGCTGCGGTGGGCAGCAACGATCGGTCGATTTTGTCTTGTGGGTTTAACATCACTCGTTTGACCTAAGCTGTGAAGGCGGAGGGCTCAGGTGACATGGGATTCACCAGCCGTCGGTGTCTAGCCTTTAGGCGATTTCTTTTCGCTGCGATGCAGCGAAAATGGACGGCTAAAGCCTGCACACCAACACTTATGCCCGTGCCACTGTCGACCATTCGTTGAACTCTATTCGTCGACCGCGCCGGCCAGCTTCCCCTGAAAGCCTGTCGCGTCGACGTCGCCTCCCAGTGCCCGCGTCGTCGTGGTCAGATTGTGGTCCAGCATTCCGATGTAGGTTCCTTCATAGCTACCTTCGGGACCCATCGCATCGCTGTACAGCAATCCGCCTTTGACAACTTTGTGACCTTTGCTCGCCGCGCCCTCGATCAACGCTTCGACGTTCTTCGGCGAAACACTGCTTTCGATAAAGACCGCGCCGACGTTGCGGCGGATCAGCACGTCGACCAGTCCGTTAATCTGTTGCAAACCGGCTTCGGATTCCGTTGAGATCCCCTGGATGCCCCGCACTTCAATGCCGTACGCCCGTCCAAAGTAATTGAAGGCGTCGTGTGAAGTGATCAACAATCGACGTTCTTCGGGGATTGTTGCGATTGCGTTGACGCCATATTCATGCAACTTGGCAAGTTCCGAACGGTATGCCGCCGCGTTTTCGGCAAACTGGTCGCCATGTTCCGGCGCCAGCGTCGTCAGTTCGTCTCGGATGACGTCGACGCACTGGCTCCACAGTGAAACGTCATTCCATACATGCGGATCGCCGTGTGGTTTGGCAGTATGGGATTTGTCGTCGTCCGGTAATGCCTCGCCGTCGCCTGTCATCAGTCGCGCCGGATCGATGGCATGTGTCGCCGCAATCACCGGTTTGCTTCGGCCGACCTTTTCCAAGGTGTCAGCCATTTTTCCTTCCAACATCAATCCACAGTAAAAAACGATATCCGCTTCCATGATGTGCTGGACGTCATCCCGAGTCGGCTTGTACAGGTGCGGATCAACCCCGGCACCACAGATCTGTGTAACGTCCACCAACTCGCCACCCACGTTGCGAACCAAATCGGCGACCATGCCAACCGTGGCGACCGCTTGAATCTTGGTTTTCGAGCTCGATCCTGTGGCTCCGCTGGTGTCGGTGGCTTGTCGAGAGTGGCACCCTAGAGTCAAAGTGGCCAACAGAACCAAGCAAAAACTGCGATTTTGCATTTATTTTCTCCGCGAACGACTCACAACTTCACCATGCAATCTAAGCCGATCCGGGCGGTCGGCACACCGTACGTCAGCCCTAAAAACGAGCGGAAACGACACCGAATGGACTTTTGGCAGCGGAACTTGTATCGTCGGCGGTCAGATGCTGAACACTTCTCCAGGCAAATTTTTCGGTATCAACTCGTAAACCCCGCAAGAAATACTCGCAGCCCACCTGCATTTAGTGTTACACTCACTGCGTGTGCGGACGGCGGTTGTCGCTGTCCGGCTAGATCGAAGACCGAACTCTCAGAACGAAATGGACGCAAAATGTGCGTCGCGGATAGCTCCGAGTGATAAGGCCTTCCGGAATTTGGAGCTGTAGTAGCGATGAAGATGTATGTGGGAAATCTGGCTTGGGCCGTTACGACGGAAAAGCTGGAAGAGATTTTCGGCCAGTATGGCCAAGTCGATGATGCGATTGTTTTGACCGATCGCGAAACAGGTCGAAGCCGTGGCTTTGGCTTTGTGACCATGCCTGACGAGGCAGCGAAGGAAGCCATCGACGCTCTCGACGGACAAGACTTTGAAGGCCGACCGCTTCGTGTTAACGAAGCCCAGGAACGAGCACCGCGTGGCGGCGGCGGTGGTGGTGGCGGAGGATATCGTGGCGGCGGCGGTGGTGGAAACCG
>JAGQPO010000316.1 GCA_020426665.1 Planctomycetales bacterium | reverse complement strand
TGAAAGTCGACGTCTTGGCGCTCGGCATGTTGTCGGCGATCCATCGCTGTTTTGACTTGGTCGCTGTACATCACGACCAGCAATGGTCGCTGTCGACACTACCTCACGGAGACACCGCGACGTACGACATGATTTGTCGGGCCGATACGATGGGAGTCTTTCAAATCGAAAGCCGGGCGCAAATGAGCATGTTACCGCGGCTGAAACCAAAATGTTTTTATGATTTGGTCATCGAAGTCGCGATCGTACGGCCGGGACCAATCCAGGGTGACATGGTTCACCCGTTTTTAAAGGCGCGCGAAAACCCAGCGTCGGTCGTGTATCCCAGCGACGCCATTCGCGACGTTCTGAAAAAGACGTTGGGGGTTCCGATTTTTCAAGAGCAAGCAATGCGGCTGGCCGTCGTAGCGGCAGGTTTTACACCGGGGGAAGCCGACCAACTTCGGCGTGCAATGGCGGCGTGGAGACGTCCGGGCGTGATCGACAAATTTCGAATCAAGCTGCTCGATGGAATGAAAAAGAATGGTTTGACCGGCAAGTTCGCCGACCAGGTTTTCAACCAGATTCGCGGTTTCGGCGAGTACGGTTTTCCGGAATCACATGCGGCCAGTTTTGCGCTGCTGGTCTACGCGTCGTGCTATTTAAAATGCCACTACCCCGCTGCATTTTGCTGTGCTTTGTTGAACAGCCAACCGATGGGTTTTTATGCACCGGCGCAATTGATTACCGATGCCAAGAAACATGGTGTTCAAGTACGCGCGGTGGACGTCAACGAAAGTGACTGGGAATCAACGCTTCAATCGGATCCAAACCGTAGCGGACCGGCGATTCGTCTGGGGCTGGGAACAATACGAGGCCTGCGCGGCGAAACAGTCGAACGCCTGGTCGACATTCGAGAACGCGAAGGGCGTTTTCGAGACATCAATGACCTTGCAAAACGCGGCGGCATTGGACAAGCGGACATCTCGTTGCTGGCCGATGCGGATGCCTTGTCCGGACTGGCTGGTGACCGACGCGCGGCCGTCTGGCAATCGCTTGGCCAATCGTCCCGGCCGGGTGAAGCGCCGCTTCTGGACGACATTGAAGACGACGAAGCAATCCCGCAGGAATTGGTTCCGATGTCGCCGTTGGAAGAAGTTTACGCCGATTACACGACAACGGGTCTAAGTCTGAAATCGCACCCGATGCGATTTGCACGAGACGAACTGGATCGGATGCGTTGCGTTTCCGCCGGTACGCTGCCGGGGCTCCGCGACGGTCGGCACGTCCGAATTGCTGGTCTTGTTCTGTTACGTCAACGGCCCGGAACGGCCAAAGGGATCACGTTTGTGACGTTGGAAGACGAAACCGGCACGATCAACTTAGTGATTTTCCCAAAGGTTTGGGATCGGTTTTATCGGACGGCGAAGACGAGCAACGCATGGTTAGTTGATGGGAAGTTGGAAAATCGAAGCGGGGTGATCCACGTGATCGTCGGTCGGATTACCGATCTATCATCCGAGGTACGTGGACTGGACATTCGAGCGCGCGATTTTCGCTAGACGCTGACCCAAAAATTGCAACGATCGAAGGCTGACAAATCAATGATAACTATCGGTTGGCGGTCCTGTCGGAGTACTTGAGTTGCGCGGGTTTCCTGGCGTGGCGGTGAAGTGGCTTGGACTGGAACGTGTCCATCCCAATGTCAGCCATGTCCGTCAGCTGCTTCTTGATGGAACGATTGGCCAAGCACTCGAAGAATCTTTCGGAAGCAACGCGCCTCGGGGGGGGAGATACTTTTCGAGCCAGGTGCTTCCTGCCAATGGCGCCCTCCCCGGAAACTCGCAAACTTGCTTCCAACCCTCCCGGAGCAGGGTGAAATTCAGGGGCGCGCCATTCAGAGCCACTTAAACGCCCGAAGGGCTAACTAATATCAGGTATCGTTGCGATTAAGGTTCGCTGTCGGCGAATTCACGTAGCGGCGTCTCTCCGAGACGACGAATCCCGCGAGTCTCGGAGAGACTCGACTACATGTTTGCGGCTTCGCCGCCCTAAGGCGATCAGATTGAAGAAGTGTGGTGTCCTTGGAGATCCTCGAGGCGTTTGGGTCGACGTTGATGATCTCAGTGATAAACAGGTCAAAGGTAAAGTACAGAGCGTTGTTCACTACACGAAGGAGGGCTATGTTATGCTTGGCAAGCGATTTGCGCGCCAAGGTCGTCCACTTGTGACAGGTAAAGAACCTGCAGAAGACGGCAGGCCTTACGTCAACTCAAATATTAATTCTCACAACAGAGAATCGACGCGCTTCTACAGACTCATTGAGGTTCATGATTCATGGCGGCTTTGACGGCAATTCTCGCGGATAAACTGCACGAGTACCCCCAACAAGATGTGATCGACGGAACCGACGGACGATCGGCTGCGATACTCGATGACTGCCTGAATAGTCACGACGGCGTTTTGCAGCTATTGCACCGTTACGCCGGCCGGACATTTTGTACGCCGGGTAAACGCCTTCGCCTTGATGCGGAATCGTATTATCCGGACTACATGAACGGCACGGGGCTCGATGAACTCTGGATGTGCTGCACCGTTCCCATCGTGACAGGTGTCATCGACACACGCACGAACAAGGCACCATTTCGTGAGGGTGAATCGCACGTCCTCACTCCCGATGGGCAAGTCATCTCACTGCAGGATTTGATCGTCGCCAACCCAGAAGCCGTCATGGGCGAGAAGATGACGGCCTTTGCGAAATCGCTGTTCGGCGCTCCAACCTGGCCGATTGTGTCAAAGAAGTTCGACAATCTGAATCCGATTCCACATCATCTTCATTGGTCAAAGTGGGAAGTCTATGACATCAATTCTTTCGACAACCCCGGTGTCAGTCCCTCGCACTACCACACCACGGCAATGGGTTTGTACCCGTTCGTGACAAAGGAGCAGTTTCTTGCCTGCATGAAACGTTTCGGACAGGGCGAGTATAACGGGGTTCGGCATTTGTCGCCGCACGTGATGATGCACCTTGATAATGGCTTCGTGATGCCAAACGGTGTGCTTCATTCGCCGACGAATCTTTGCACGCACGAGCTGCACGTCACGATGGATGAGCACTTTCTTGCTGAGGACCTGACGCTTGACGGACGTATCGGAGCAG
>JAGQPO010000315.1 GCA_020426665.1 Planctomycetales bacterium | reverse complement strand
CGGTGGTGAATCCGACCTGGTTGTTGATCACGATGTGCAACGTTCCGCCGACACGATAGCCTGCCAATTGGCTCAGGTTTAGAGTTTCTTGCACGACGCCTTCACCGGCAAAGGCTGCGTCGCCGTGAATCAGAACCGTCATGACCTGGCGCCGTTCCGCGTCGCCGCGCTGATCTTGCTTACGGCGGGTGCGTCCCATCGCGACGGTGTTGACGTATTCGAGGTGGCTGGGGTTGAAGCACAAAGAAATGTGCAGGTTGTCGCCACGGGCCGTCTTCCAATCGCTACTGTAACCCAGGTGATAGCGGACGTCGCCGCCGCCCCGGCTCATCTCGGGATTTGGATCGTCGAACGACCAGAAGATATTCATCGCCCGTTTTTTCAGAATGTTGGCCATCACATTCAACCGGCCACGGTGGGCCATTCCCATCACGACTTCGCGAACGCCGTGTTCACCGGCTTTTTCGAGTGCCAAGTCGATCATCGGAATCAGAGTTTCCGCACCCTCAAGCGAAAATGTTTTGGCGCCGACGAACTTGCGGCGAACAAATTCTTCGAAGATCGACGCGTCGGCCAGGCGGGCGTAAATTCGACGCTGGGTCTCGTGGGGCAAATCCAGTCGGTTTTCGGTGCTTTCCATACGCTGCTGCAACCAATCGCGAATGTTGCGATTGTCGATGTGCATGAACTGGGCCCCAATGGACCGGCAATAGGTGTTGCGCAGCTTTGTCAAAATGACGTCAAGGGTGTCACCTTTGACGTGTTCGACGGCCGACGAATCCAGCCGGCGCTGCATGTCGGTTTCGCTGACGCCGTATCGTTTGGGGCTCAATTCCGGCGTTTCGCCGCGTTTCATTCCCAACGGATCAAGCTGGGCTTTCAGGTGACCGCGGACACGGTATTCGCGAACCAATTGGTTGACGCGGTCTTGCATCCGCGACATCCACAAAGCCTGGTCGGTCGCTTCGTCTCCACTGGAACCGGCAGGTGTCGCCGATACCGTTGCGGATCCATTGCCGGAGGCACCCTTACCGGATGCGCCGTTGCCGGAGGGAGACTTGCCGCCGCCTGGTGATGTGTCGTCGTCAATTTGCCGCGTTGAGCCGTTCTTGGTCGCCGATGGCTTCGTCCCCGAGGGGGAACTGACCAAAAACTGCTCAAAATATTGTCGCCAGGTTTCCGAAACGCTGTTCGGATCCTGGACATACTGGACATACAAATCGTCGATGTAGTCCAAGCTAAAGCTGTTCATATCAACCGATGCCGATCACAGGCGTGGTCTGTTGGAAGAGTAAGAGCAATGGTGGCGCAAATAAATAGTATGAGCGTACTCCGATTGTCCGCACTAGGACCCAAACAGTCTAGAATTCCGACGAACAATCGTCACCCGTGACTTGCCAGCCTGCCCGCGCATTTTCAAAAAAACTTAAGTTGCCCGCGACGACCGCGACACGTTATCGTGCAATGATTCGCACTGCCGCAATCAAATGGATTTGAAAATGACTGCAAAAGGCCTCTCTTTTCGCGTTGTGTTTGTTGGACTGATCTGGTTGACATTCCAAACGCCGGTCTTCTATTCGGTCACCTGGGGGACTCCGCCGCGCGGCGTGCTACTGTTTCCCGAGGACGCAGATTTGCCCCTTGACGTACAGCCGGTCGATCGTCCAGCGATTCGCGAATCGATTTCTCAACAGCTGCAAGGAACCAGCCCCAGCCAAGGTGACGGTATCGTTCCACCAGAAATCCGCGAGTTGATCCAAAAATCCGGCAGCGTGATGAAAGGCTCGTTGTTGGACCCCGAACTCGATGCCATCCCCAATTCCTGGAGCAGCGGTCGGATCGACGGCCAGTCCGATGAAGCCATTAGCCGCCGTTTGCACGCCGCTGAAATGCTGTTGAAATCCGCACGATTACTCGACAAGATCCGCCCGGCGAGCGAAAATCAAAAACAGCTGGTTCTGCAGATGCGTAACCAAGCGGTCCAGCTGATGACAAACGATCCGAAAACAAACGAGTCTTCACCGGAGCAGGTGTGTTCTGGGGAGGCGGCGGTGATGGTTGCGAACTAAAATACAATTCAGTCCCTTCGCCCGTCCCACGCTCCTGCCCGACCGCTGAACTTGACCGACCGCCGCCGAAAACGTGTTCCAAAATCGCTCAAGGGCAGTACGGCTGATTCCACTGCGTCCGATTCCACTGTGTCTGATTCCACTGTGCCCGCCGATCGCGCAGGGGCGTCGGAAAATCACCCAGTCGGCGACAATTCCTCCGGCAGAGCAGCGAGTCGCAGATGGATTGTCGTTTTGGCCGTCATGGTCTTGGTCTCCGGAGCCGTTTTTGCCGATTATTGGTCCGCCGAACCGGAGGGCGTAGTCCCAACCTATGTTGGCCGCGACACCTGTGCCGTGTGCCACCAAAAGGAAACGCAGGCCTATCGGGGGTCCGACCACGACAAAGCGATGGATCTGGCGACGGACGAAACGGTCCTTGGTGATTTCAACGATGTCACCTTTGAACATGACGGGTTGGTCAATCGGCTTTTCCGCGACGGCCGGCGATTCATGGTCCATACCGAGGGCGAAGACGGCCGGATGCAAGACTTTGAAGTCAAGTACGTCTTCGGAGTCTATCCGTTGCAGCAGTACATGGTGGAATTTGATCGTACGCAAGACATGGCGTCATGCGATATCGCACGTCTGCAAGTCTTGCGGATCAGCTGGGATTCGCGCGACAAGAAATGGTTTTATCTTCGACCGCCAGACGTCGCCGACAAACTGGCCGCCGACGACCCGTTGCATTGGACGGGGATCGCCCAACGCTGGCAAACGATGTGCGCGGATTGCCACTCAACGAACCTGAAACGGAACTTTGATCCCGAAACGGTCAGCTATCACACGACGTTTTCGGAAATCGATGTCAGCTGTGAAGCCTGTCACGGGCCCGCATCGTTGCACGTCGAACTGGCGAACAAGAAATCACTGTTCTGGGACCGACGCTATGGTTATGGTCTGGTCAAACTAAAAGGCGACGATCCCGAGCCGCAATTGCAAACCTGTGCGCCCTGCCACAGCCGTCGTGGAGTGATGCACGAAGGATTCACCGGCGGCCCCGAATATTGCGACTACTATCGTTTAGAAACACTCGGCGAATCGACCTATCACGGCGACGGCCAAATCAAAGACGAAGTCTATGTGTACGGTTCGTTCATCCAAAGCAAGATGTACCACAAAGACATCCGTTGTACCGATTGCCACGACCCGCATTCGTTAAAGTTAAAATACCCCGGCAACGAAACCTGCACGAATTGCCACCAGCACTCCGCCGGCAAATATGACGTGCCGTCGCATCATCATCATGCACCCGGGACGGAGGGAGCCAAGTGCGTGAACTGTCACATGCCGCACACGACATACATGGACGTCGACCCGCGACGTGATCACAGCCTGCGAATTCCACGTCCCGATCTGTCTGTCCGGCTGGGGACGCCAAACGCGTGCAGTCACTGCCACGTCCGCGACCGCTTGCCCCAAATTAGTGATGATCATCGCCAGGACTTCCAATCCAAGGAATACTCGCAGTGGTTGCTGGCGGCCGAACAGTCCGGTGACCAAGCGATCGGCACCGGCGGCCAGACACTGTCTGAACTGATTCTCCAAACCGATCAATGGTGCGACGACGCCTGTGAAAAATGGTATGACATCGATCGCAAGCAACCATTGCACTTTGCTGAAGCGCTGGTTCCTTTGCGCCAAGGCGATGCGGAAGCGGCCAAGGAAGCGATCGCCATGTTGGCCATCAATGACGAACGTGCACCGGTAATCGCAAAAGCGACGTTGTTGGAGGAACTTGCTCGCCAGGGTGTTCGGGCGGCTCCGATGGTCGCTGCGAATTTGGTCGACCAGCCGGACCAGCATCCGATGGTGTTGTCGGCTGCCGCCTCTGTTCTAGCGATGGCCAATGCTTCCACCGCTAAATCCAATTTACTAAGGCTGCTAACGAACGAATCCCGGTTGGTTCGAACATCAGCCGCACGGGCGATGCTCTCCTCGGCAGCCTTTCGGCAACTTTCGCCGGCCGAGCGGAATCAGTTGGGGACTGTCCTGAAAGAAGTTCGCGAGGAATTCATGGTCGCATCGGATCGCGCGGGAGCCCACATGGGCTGGGCCGGCATCTGCGAACAACTGGGACGCTACGACGAAGCGATCGACGCCTACCAAACGGCGATTCGAGTCGAACCGAAGGCGGTCGGCGCGCGAACCAACTTTGCGAGTCTGCTGGAGCAACTTGCAGCCAACGTTCCAGAGGAAGAACGCCCGAGATTGCTCGCGCGTGTCAGGCAACTTCGCAAAGCCGAGTTGCCACTGCTGGCCCGAGACGCAAAACTGGCTCCCGAGATCGCGGGCATCCAATACCGATACGGGCTGCTACTGTACCTGGACGGACAGCTCGATCTGGCGCTCGTCCAGCTGGAAAAAGCCGCCGGCTTGGAGCCCGACAACGAAGAATTTCGGACCGCCGTCGCATTGTTGAAGGAAAAGATAGACGGCCAACAATAATATTCACGGTTTCAAGTTCCAATTCATTTCACCCGAGTGTCCGATGCTCGCAACGCTAAAATGGGTTCACGAGAAATGGAACAATTGGTGCGGTGACAGGGAGATGGAGCAAGAAATCCGGAAACATCTCACCAGGAACGGTTACTATGGCAACTCAGTTTGTCACAACGATCCCCCCTTTTTCCGTAAACCATCTCAACACCATTACTGTTCTGATATGCGACACGTTGCACTGACTGTACTGTTTACCGCGTTTGCCTTTGGGATCGCAGATTCAGGCCGAGCCCAGAATGCTGCCCCGGCGGAATCTGCAGCACCCGCCGAATCCCCCGTGGCGTCCACCGACGATCTGTCGCCGGAATCCGACAATCTATCGCCGGAAAAGGAAGCCGAGTTGATTTCCGATGTTCGGCAAGTCACTTTCGAAGGGCTGCGTTCCGGTGAAGGGTATTTCAGCAGGGATGCCAAGCGGATGGTCTTTCAAAGTGAACGTGATCCGGCAAATCCGTTTTACCAAATCTTCTTGATGGACATGGAAACCGGCGATATCCAGCAGGTCTCGCCGGGCCAAGGAAAGACGACGTGTGCCTGGATCCATCCCGACGGCCAGCGAGTCCTGTTTTCCAGCACCCATCACGACCCGACCTCGGTCGCGAAGCAGAACGAGTTGCTGGAATTGCGGCGTACCGGTAATCAACCGCGCTATTCATGGGACTACGATCCGGAGTACGAGATCTATGAACGCCTGGGCGACGGTTCGTATCATCGATTGACGAATGCCGTCGGGTACGATGCCGAAGGTAGCTATAGCCCCGACGGCACGAAGATCGCCTTCGCATCCAACCGCGCGGCATATTCCAAAGAACTTTCCGAAAGAGAAACCGAGTTACTGAAGACCGACAAGTCGTACTTCATGGACTTGTACATCATGGATGCCGACGGATCTAACGTGCGGCAATTAACCGATGTACCCGGATACGACGGCGGTCCATTCTTTTCGCCGGACGGGAAACGCATTTGTTGGCGTCGTTTTTCCGAAGATGGATTAACGGCCGAAATCTATACGATGGCCATCGATGGCACTGATGTTCGTCGACTGACGCAAATCAACGCGATGAGTTGGGCGCCTTACTATCACCCCAGCGGCGACTACTTGGTTTTCACAACGAACCGTCACGGATTTGGCAACTTTGAACTCTATTGCGTCCGCGCCGATGGAAAAGGTGATCCGGTTCGCGTCACCTACACAGACGGATTCGACGGGCTTCCGGTGCTGCTGCCCACGGGTGATCGAATCGCGTGGACCAGCAATCGTACCGCCGAGAAGCGATCACAGATATTTGTCGGGCAATGGAACGATGCCGAGATTCGACGGCGTTTGGGCCTGACCGACGAATCTGATCTGGATCGTCAGGCCGCGGTTGCCGCCGCCGCCGACTCGTCATTTGAATTCACGCCCGCCGATATCGCCCGACACATCGACTATTTGACGCGTCCTGAACTGGAAGGACGGCTGACCGGCACTGAAGGCGAACGTCGCGCGACGGCCTACGTCGCGGCCTACCTGGAAAGTCTCGGATTCGTTCCGGCCGGGGAATCAGGTACGTTTTTTGACGAGTTCGAATTCCCCGCCGGCTGTCGGACGACACAGCGCAATACGCTTAAGATCGGCGACTATGAAGCAAAGATAAACGTCGATTGGCAACCGCTGTCATTTTCGGCCGACGTCACCATTGATCCGACCGAAGTCGTCTTTGCCGGATACGGCATGCAGGTGCCCGGCAGCGACGGAACTCCCGACTACGACAGCTATGTCCATTTGAACGTTGCCCAGCGATGGGTGATGGTGTTCCGCGATTTGCCGCAAGAGATTTCGCCGGAACGACGTCAACAATTGGCACGCTTCAGTTCACCACGACGCAAAGCAACCTTCGCACGCGACCTGGGCGCTAAGGGGATTATTTTTGTCTCCGGCCCAACCAGCCAGGTACGCAATCAATTGATTCGGTTTGACTCTTCCGCCTCGGCCGGCGTCAGTATCGCGGCGATTTCGATCACCAACGAGATGGCCGCGAAACTGTTTTCCGATGCCGACGGTGATCTAAAAAAACAGCAAGCCGAACTGGACGATGGATCTTTGTCGATGGGCTACATTCTGGAAGGCGCCAAGGTCGGCGCAACGGTCGAAATCGAAAGAAAAACCGGGGTCGGCCGAAACGTGATCGCGCGGTTGCCCGCCAGCGGTGACAGCCGCCCCACGTATCCGTTTGTGATGGTCGGCGCCCATGTCGATCACCTCGGTCGCGGCGCGGGCAGCAATTCGCTGGCCAATGACGATGAACGAGATTTGGTGCATCAAGGAGCCGACGACAACGCGTCCGGCGTCGCGGCGATGTTGGAAATCGCACAATACCTTGCGGGTGAAAAACAGGCCGGTCGTTTGAACGCGAAACGTGATCTGGTCGTTGCCGCATGGAGCGGTGAAGAATTGGGACTGTTTGGTTCCCAAGCGTTTGTCGAATCGTTTTATCAACTGTATCCCGATGCTCCCAAAGCCGAGGTCGATGAGGAGGTCCAACGAGCCGCAAGGGCGCATGGAATGTCAACCGATGCAGCACCATTGACCGGCGCGATCGCATCTTATTTGAACCTGGATATGGTCGGCCGATTGCGAGAGAAACTGGTGGTCCAGGGAATCGGATCGTCGCCAAAGTTCGACTCGCTGGTCAACCGACGAAACGTTCCGGTCGGGTTGCCGTTGGAGTTGGACAAGACCAGCACGCGGCTGCCGACCGATGCTTCGGCGTTTGTCGCCCGCGACGTTCCCATCCTGTCGGCGTTCACCGGTGCCCACGAGGATTATCACACGCCGCGAGATACTAAAGAAAAAATCAATTACGAAGGAGCGTCTAAAACGGCCAAGCTGTTTGCATTAATCGCGCGTGGTATGTTGGCCGACGATAGCGTCCCCGAATTCAAACTGGATGAAGGCGAACGAAACCAAGAGGAGGTGCCCCGCGCCCGGCTGACCGCCTCCCTGGGGACCGTGCCGGACTATGCAGCCGGAAAGATCACGGGAGTCAAATTGAGTGGAGTCGCGAAGGATGGACCGGCTGACAAAGCCGGCGTCAAAGGCGGTGACATCATTATCGAACTTGCCGGCAAGAAGATCGAAGACATCTACGATTATACCTATGCGATCGAGGCACTAAAGATCGGCGACGAAACCGTCATCACCGTTCGCCGCGGCGAAGAAGATGTCAAGCTGATGATCACGCCGGCATCACGCGAGTGACGCATGTTCGATAGAACGCGGATTATTTTTAGGAGGCGAATAGTAATCGGTTTTCCGCTGGTATCATCCGAGGCGTCATGCATAAACGATGATCGCTAGCCCGTTAAAGTGAGTGCTCTCGCTTCAACTGTATCAAGTCATTCTCAAGGTCCGCTGCCATCCGCTGGGTGTAGATTCGTGTAATCCGCCCTGAATTTTGCCAATCGATGAGTTTTCGCAGGTCGTTCTGCCTGAGCGTCCAAGAAATGCCATCTGTGACCAGCAATAAATGCGTATCAGAACGTTTTTTAATCACCACCCGTTCGATATCACCAAGAATATCCGTTTGCTTGCTCCCTGTCGCCCCATAAGCCTTGCATTCAATTAGTATTCGAGGCGCCGACTTGGTCGGAATCGCGAAATCGGCTTTTTCCGTCTGAGTCTCATCCGATCCTACAAATCGGCAGCGAGTATCGAATCCGCCTTTGCCAAATACTCGGACCACGATTTCCTCTGTAGTATTCTCTAATTCACGGCCTCTTTTTTGCCCCTTTATTGCACTGCCCCGTCCGAACCGTAGTCGCTCGCAAAGTATGTCTTTCCAGTCGACGGGGCGATTAACTAAGACAGCCAACGCATCGCGAAACCCCAGACAATCGAGGGCTTTCAGGAACGCACCTTGTTCATTTCGATAGCGAGACACACCAACGCCGCCAGTTCCTCCTAGTTGTTGGGACATCTGTAATCCAAACTCGTCTTTGGACATCGCAAGTACAAGGCGGATCAGCGTGATGCCAACATTAAAATCTTCGTCCAGGATTGAGACGACATCTGCATGTTGATAGTTTTCTTTTTTCGGTAATCGCGAGACAGCTGCGACAACTGCCGTTGAATGTTCGTCCAACCACGTCGTGCCGACCGGAGCCAATGCCGAAAGGACATCCTCAAGCGATTGCTTGTACCGCCTCATTCTCCGATCACCAAGTATTCGGTCACTTCATTTCGAGTCGCGCTGCCGTGGGTGCCAAAGTGGTATCGATGGTCACGTTGATTAACAGTCACTTTTCGCTTGTAACGTTCCATGATCGCAACTAATTCGCATAGGTCCGGAAAACCATTTGATGAATAGGATAGAACGATGATGCTGTGTTTGAAGTGTGAGAACATTCGATCAAATGCATCTGCCGCCGACTTGCGATATGAAAACGGGGTGTACGGCTTTGCGATCTTCTTGACGCGGCTTGTTTCCATGATTTCAACCCCGTCCCAGTAGCAAGAAAGGCCTTCCAGGAAATGGTATCGTTTCATGTAGCAGTTGTCGTCTGCCCGCGGCACGTACGGTGGGTCGAGGTACACTAGATCTACCGAATTGGTTGCACCGAAGATATCCGTTCTTGATGCAACGTTGTCACGCCCGTTGTCAAAAACCGCTGCATTATAGGTCGCGACGTTTTCTTCAAAATGTTCTCGAATCGAAAGTTTCAGGTCGCGTCGACCGTCTTTGTATTTTTCTGGATCACCAGCAACAGTAAAAACCCCGCGAGGCTGCCGCTTCGCGCAAGAACGGATTAATGCAGATGTGGCAAGAGCACGTTTGTATTTATTTCGAAATTTGCGAATGTTCCACGACAAGCGATCCAGAAGACGCAAATCGTCAGTGGTGTAAAAGATCCCTTCAAATGTTGACTCAATGAACCGGCGATGACGAGGATCGTAGCAGAGTAGACGTTCAAGGTCCGGTGCATCCAGGATGATCCCAGGATTTTCGACAAGTGCAGTGGCCAACACCGTAGGGAAATTCAAAAAGTCCGCAGAATGGACTTTCTTTCCCATTGCTTTCAAGAGGTAGCCCACGCATCCGGAGCCAGAAAAACCATCCAAGACAGTTTCAAAATCGATTTCCATGAGCACATTGTGTATCCACGGAAGAAGGCGGAACTTGCTGCCCATGTATCGCATCATGGGATACGACTTGGCGACCTTGGGAAATCCCCCGGTGGGAAAGAGGGCCAATTGATTCGTCGCGGTTGCCATGGGTCGCGTCCTTGAAAGAGGCAGAATAGGAGATTTAACTGTATCAGTTCCCCTGAAAATCGCACAGTGGCGGCTTACAATCAAGTTTGTTTTTCCTCGGGAAAACAAAGCGGGAAAACCCAGGAATCTCCTTGATCAAAGGGATCTGTCGGATTGGACAGATCCGACAATTTTTTCACGCCACGGTACGTCCGTTTGATCGTGTTTGCTGCTGTTGACCTGAACCGCGAGCCGACGTCTATTTCGCGCGCGGGTGCGCTTTTTCGTAGACTTTGCGCAAACTGGCAGCACTAACGTGCGTATAGATCTGGGTCGTTGCCAGGCTTTTGTGACCCAATAATTCTTGCACGCTGCGGATGTCGGCGCCTCGGTCAAGTAAGTGCGTGGCAAAGGAATGTCGCAACGTGTGGGGGCTGGTCCGCGTGTCAAGTTCGGCCGCAACGAGATGCTTTTCCAACATTCGACCGACGCTGCGTGTGGTCAAGATGTTCCCAAATCGATTAACGAAGACCGGAGCCTTGCGGCCAAGTGCCTCCGTCTTTGCACTGCGTTTACGGATCTTGGCGTAAGCGTCGATCGCCTTGATCGCAAACGACCCGAGCGGACAAATGCGTTCTTTGCGTCCTTTGCCTCGTACGCGAACGATTTGATCGTGTTTGTCAATGTCACCGTCCTGTAGTCCCACAAGCTCGCTGACGCGGAGCCCGGCCGAGTAGACCGTTTCCAAGATCGCACGGTCGCGTAGCCCGTCAACCTTGTTGCCCGGTGGCGCCAATAACAGCCGTCCGACCTCGTCATCGGTCAATACGTGTGGCAGCGTTCGTTGACGCCGCGGGTTCCGAAGTGGTTTGGCCGGGTTGCTCGTCGCGATCCCTTCACGCATCGAAAACTTATAGAAGCTGCGAAGTGCGGCCAGCTTTCTCGCGATACTCGACCGCGCGTAGTCGGCTTTTTGCAACGCCGCCTGGAAAGATCGAAGGTCTTGAGGGGTAAGCGAATCAGGATGTGGCACTCGACCGAGCGTCGTTTGCAACCAATCGACGAAGCTGAACAGATCTTCGCGATACGATTTAATGGTCAATTCCGACGCGTTGCGTTCGGTAACCATGTAGCGCAAAAACTGTGCGATCGCTGAATGCATAGGCTGATCCCGTCGACCTTAGCTGAAGTCTTCGACGGATAAGTTGTCCAATTCGTTATCGATCAACATGTCATCTTCCACGGGTACGGCATCGCGAATCTTGCGGCTAAGCATCGCGGCGTCATACCAGGAAAAGTCGAGCTCCGGGTTCGCGGCAAAGCGGGCGAGTTGACGAAGCGTTTGGTCACGATTGGCATCGTCGAACATAAAGATGAATTTTTCTTCGCCCTTGACCAATGCCAAAACGTTAATCTCTTTGTCCATCTTCGTCGGCTGCCTGCAATTTTGCGAAATTCACGGATGCGATGCGCGTGCACTTTTGCAATTCGAATGAATCGCAAGACTTCGCTTCGCTAAGCTGGCATATCGGCGCGTTTGATGCGGCTCGATGAGTGGCGTTGACAGGTATCCGTTACCATTGGATCGGTCGGCCGGTTGTCGTCGCTACCAATGCCAGTGATTTCCGTATCGAACCATCCGTCACAACCGTTCAGGTCGTTCTTTGGGCGTACCGCGTATCTTTTGTAGTTGCGCTTTTATCGCAACCCGAATGCGTCAGCGAGGGAAAACCGGTATTGGCTGGTCACTCGCTCACGCGTTCGGGTTATGAAAAACCAATGCACCGCGCGAAAGCGCAACTTCAAAACTCACGCGTTCGGGTTGTGATTGGGACGCGTCAGTCGGTTAT
>JAGQPO010000314.1 GCA_020426665.1 Planctomycetales bacterium | reverse complement strand
ACGGCTGTAGGGAATGTAACGCTTGAGGAAGCTGAGCGAATTTTAACGGCAAAAAGAGTCGAGAAACTTTTGCTGATTGACGAAGATAGAAAACTAACGGGTCTAATTACGATTCGCGACATCGACATGATGAAGCGTTTTCCCCGCGCCTGTAAAGATCCACAAGGCAGATTGCGGGTCGGAGCGGCGATCGGGGTTGGTGATTTGGCTCGGGCCGAAGAGTTGATCCGACACGGTGTTGACCTGTTGGTTGTCGATTCGGCCCATGGCCACAGCAAGAACGTGATGGATACGGTTAGGGAGATCAAGTCACAGCGCAATTGGGACATCGACGTCATCGCGGGAAACATCGCGACGGCGGAAGGTGCCAAGGCGTTGATTGACGCGGGTGCAGACGCGATCAAGGTCGGAATCGGACCCGGGTCGATTTGCACGACGCGTGTGATCAGCGGCGTCGGTGTGCCTCAGATCTCCGCGATATTGAATGCGACTTCGGTTGCAAAAGAGAAAAACATACCTGTGATCGCTGACGGCGGAGTTCGCTTCAGTGGTGACATTACCAAGGCAATCGTTGCCGGGGCCAACACCGTGATGATCGGCAGCCTGTTTGCCGGACTGAGTGAAAGCCCTGGAAAAGTCATTCTGTACCAAGGTCGAACGTTCAAAACGTACCGTGGGATGGGATCGATGGGAGCGATGGTCAAAGGCAGCAGCGATCGATACCGACAGAAAGGAGTCCAGGCCGGAAAACTGGTTCCCGAAGGTGTCGAAGGCCGTGTGCCTTACAAAGGTCCGCTTAGCGATTACGTCTACCAATTGGTCGGCGGATTGCGAGCGGGCATGGGATATTTAGGAACGAAAACGATCGACGAATTGAAACGCGATGGCAAGTTCATTCGCGTCTCCGCAGCGACGGTTAGGGAGAACCACCCGCATGACATTGCGATCACCCAAGAAGCGCCCAATTACAGCCCAGACGTTCAGTCGTCGGACCAAAAGTAATCGATGCCTTAACCTTACGTGGTTGAAGCGGTCATCGTTGTCTTTTGCGATCGCGGTGCTGGCCTGTTCACCGCTTGCCATCGACACGGCCGATGCCCAACAACCGGCCACGCAAGCAGTGGCCCATCCCACCACAACGACCCAGCCGGGCTGGAATCTACGCTGGCGGCAAAGTCCAAAGGTGACGCCGCAGCCCGTCCACGTTCCCCAGGACGACGTGTTCTCGCGGCCCGCACGCAAGTCACTGCCCGCAACGCTTGCAAAATCAACAGCGGCCAACGCGGCCTTGATGAACACGTCCGCAGCGAGCAACGGTGTTGCGCAAGTCGCACCCAACCAGTTTGGGCACAATCAAGTGGGTCACCAGCCCGATCGTACCGCTGCCCCAATGATCGCTTCGCCGGACAATCCGATGCGCAGCGAACAGGCCAACGCGATGCGAAGTGAACAGGCCAACGCGTTTCGGCACGCTGTGGTTTCGCGATCGATTCGCCAAGCCGCCGCCGCGCAGCAACAGCCTGCTGTTCCGCAAGACCTCGGGATTCAACAAGTCCAATTCAGCGACCCGGACAGCGCCGCACCGATCGGAAACTACCGACGTACGCAGAGATCCACGCAAATCGTGCCGGCATCAGGACCGACGCGGATGGCACAAGCCAATGATTTTTTCAATAACCCGTTTGCCGATCAAACCGCTCCACCGGCGATCAACCAGCAATCCGGATCATCGACTCACCTGACGCTTTCACCGTCACCACAAACGGCGGACGATAGCCAAGCCGGTGGCTTCCAACTTCCGGCCACAGACGGACCCGCAAGCGATTTGCCTTCCAACGCACTGCCTTCCAACGCACTGCGGGGTACTTTACAGGGTGGTGCCGAATCGATCCCGCCGGGACAGGCCGAAGGAATCGGTTTGCCGGGCGAGACGATCGAGACGTTGCCGGAACCAAAGGCCACGGCACCAGAGCCGGCGTTGCCGACGCCTGAGTCAGGCCCATCGATGCGCGATCTTTTAAATGACCAGCGGGAACAAATCGAGTCAAACGCTCAACCCGATTTGAACGATCCATCGACGACACGCGGCGATGAACAAACCGAATCGCCGTCGGATCAAGAGGGGATCGATATGCCTTATCAGAATCCGTTCGACGAGAATCGCGAGCAGCGCGGCCAAGGTGGACCAGACGCGCAATCCGCCAGGCAGCCAGCGGCCGGAGCGATGGGGTCATACGTAGCGAAACAGTTGTCTTGCGAAGAATTTCGCGAGCGAATCGCTCGAGAAACGATCGATAAGATTTCGTTGGATCCCAGTCCACCGTTTGGTCCCCACTTGTTTGATCCAGACCTGTACCGCGAAAAACGCGAGCAATTTAATCGTCGCCAGCAGGTGCGACCATGGAGCGGTATCGATGGACGTGTGATGGCCAATGGACGTTTGATCGAATTGGCGTACGAACAAGTGGTCATCGAAAATGAAAACGGCCAGCGTCAAGAAGTGCCGGTCAATCGTCTCAGTGAAGGTGACTTGGGATATCTGTCCGAACACTGGGGATTGCCCAAAGAATGCTTGATCGAGCAAGTCGCTTACACACCGCGATCTTGGACGCCACTGACGATGACTTGGAAAGCGTCTAACATCTGCAGCAAGCCGCGTTATTTTGAAGAAGTGAATTTGGAACGCTACGGACATACCGCCGGACCGTGGTTGCAGCCGGTCGTTTCCTCGGCCCACTTCTTTGCCAACATTGCCGTCTTGCCTTACAAGATGGGAATTCATCCGCCAGGTGAATGCCAATACGCGCTGGGATACTATCGACCGGGGAACTGTGCCCCATGGGTCCTGCCGCCCGTGCCGATCAGCGCTCGCGGAGCATTGACACAAGGGGCCGCAATGACGGGAGCGTTTTGGTTGATCCCGTAGCGTGTTTTCAAAATCCTACTAATTTGTCGCCGAACGTTCCGAGGTCGGCCAAACCGGCCACGTAGTGACCGGCGACATTCTATGCCAAGTGTAACCCTGAACGACATCGATCTAGCACGACTGCAATCATTTGCGGTTCAATTGACACGTCAAATGCCCACCGAGTTGATCGTTGGGCTGGTCGGTACACTTGGCGCAGGCAAGACAACGTTTACGCAAGCCTTGGCAGCGGCCGCAGGCGTCGATCCCGAAGATGTCACCAGTCCGACATTCACGTTGCTTTGTAGTTACGATGCAAACATTGCGGCCGGACCGATTCGCCTGCATCATCTTGATGCGTACCGGTTAGCCGATGAAGACGAGTTCTTGGAGTTGGGTGTCGAAGAGTTGTTCGATTCTCAAAATACCTGGGTGTTGATCGAGTGGGCCGATCGAGTCAAGTCGGTGCTTCCACCGGAAACACTTTGGATTAACATCGACGTCAATGATGCGATCGTTGGCGGCGAGACACCGTCACGCGTGATCACGCTTTCGACCGACGATGTTGGTCTCGCCAAACAACTCGTGGATCTGGCGATGGCAATGTCTTGAAAGTCGCAGTTGCGAGGACCTGAAACTGGGTCAATAAATGGTGGGTCAAAAATGATCCCTGCTGAAATCCGCCAGCGTCTCCTCGATCCAAATGGCGTTCGCTCCGTTGTCCCGATGGCTCCGGGAATGAGTGGAGCTGAACTGTTTCGGTGCGACGGTGCACAGCCGCTGGTGCTTCGATGTTGGCCCAGCGGGACGCCGGTTGACCGCGTTCGCCAGATTCATGCGGTCGTTGTACCACTTGCGAAGACCTGCGACCGGATCGCAAAGTATCGCGCCGTCGCTGGTAGTAACCAGACATTTGCAATCGACGGGTCGGGGATGATTTGGGATTTGGCGACCTGGATGCCCGGCCAGCCTCTCGGTTACGACGCACCGCTTGAATCAATTGGTGCCGGAGCGGCTGCCATCGGCGAAGCTCACGAGTCTCTGCGACGGATCGCATCAAGTCACGGGTCAGCACCGGCCCTCACCGAGCGGATTGACCGGCTGAAATGGCTGAATCAACACCTGCCGAGTTGTTTTGGGGCGAATCTGGGGGATCGTGTGCACCCCAGTCTCGTGGCGCCTTTGGAAGCGGCCCGGCGACAATTGCAGTCAAATTGGACGGCGGTGACGCCGACAATCGCCACAGACCTTCGACACTGGGCGGCCCGGGAATTGCCGCTGCAGTACGTTTTTCGCGACGTCCATCGCGAGCACTTGCTCTTTACATCCGGATCGGTCAGCGGGATCATTGATTATGACGCGATTCGCATCGACACGCCGGCGACGGATTTGGCCCGTTGGGCGACCAGTTTCGCGGCATTTTCCACTAATCCCGGGCAAGTAATCCGCCAAGTCCTGGCGGGCTATCTGCACGAGAGGCCATTGAAGGATGCCTTCAATGGTGGGTCTGTGGACATCAATTCGTCCACTGGAATCGGGATCGGATCCGGATTTGGCCCAATCAATTTGAACGCACCGACCTCAGACTTTCGTACACTAGTACTGACGATCGCGGAATCATCACTCTGGATCAGCTTGGCAAATTGGGTGATTTGGTTGGTCGGCCAGACACGACAATTTCCTGATTTCCAACGGGTTGCCGAAAGACTGAGTCGATTAATCGAATCAACAGACGCATTGCCGAAACGTTGACGAACTGACGATACGATCACTATGAAAAGTTCAAACAATCAAACTTTGTCGACGAAAATAAGACCAATCTCTTTTCATTCGAAACGTGTACCGATCATGCGACTCCTTTCGGCAGCTTTGACAGCGATTTTGATCTCGGTGATCGCCGTACCGCCACAAGCGACCAGCCAGGACGACTTTGACCCGACGGGTTTCGACCAGCCCGGTAATCTGTTCGGCGGAATCAGTTTCGGCGAACTCAGTGACGGCCAGGAAGAATCGGTCGCCTGGTCGGCAAAGTACATGGCAACGGGACAGCAAGGGCGTTTACAGATCGAAGCGACCGTCGGACGTTCATGGCACATCTACTCGACGACGCAAGCATCGGGAGGTCCGCTGCCGACGAAGTTTTCGATCGCGTCACCGAAAACAGTTTCGATCGCCGGCAAATTTGAGCCGGATGAACCGCCGACCAAAAGTGTTTCGGATCTGTATCCCGGAATCACGATCGAAGAGCATGAAGGGATCATCCTTTGGACAGCACCGATCAAAGTGCCCGACGGGTTCGAAGGACCGATCAAGGTTGCCGTCAGCGCGTTGGTTTGCCAGACCGGTGGATCGTGTATGCCTTCGGACGAAACGCTAACGGCAACTTATGCCGGTCCACTTGCGGACGACGATACGGCGACAGAAAAATCGACGTCGACATCATCGACAACTCAACCAAGCGCATCCAAGACGGTGGCCGGTTTGCTTGCCGACTCAGCCGCCAAGCCGACGACATATCGTGACGGCGATTACGAAGTGACCTGGACCGCAGGCGTGTCTTCTTCGATCGCGCCGGGTGGACAAGGATACCTGATCTTCCGAGCTAAACCGGCGGACGACTATCACGTTTACCAAGGCGTGACCGATGACAGTGAGTCGTCGACCAATTTTGTCATCACGCAAAAGAGCGGCTTGATGGTCGGTGAACCGGAAACCGATCAACCGCTGATGACCAGTTCATTGCCTGAGATTCCTGGTCTGCCGCCCACGCCTCCGATCAAATACCACAAAGGCCAGGTCACTTGGGTGCTGCCGGTGAAAGTCCCCGCCGATCTTGCACCCGGAAACTATGACATCGGTG
Organism: Planctomycetales bacterium; assembly: GCA_020426665.1. Taxonomy (GTDB): domain Bacteria; phylum Planctomycetota; class Planctomycetia; order Pirellulales; family Pirellulaceae; genus Stieleria. The sequence goes on along the minus strand of JAGQPO010000314.1, from coordinate 5,458 downwards.
GCTTCGTCTGTTACCAGGCATGCACCGACAAGAGTTGCTTGCCGCCGATGGCGATGGAGTTTTCCGCGACGGTGATGGTCACGGATAAAACCGATCCGACCATTCAGCCTTTACAGATCAAGGCTGCGAAATTTGCGATGGCGATCGACAAGGCCGCCGAAACGGATTGGGTTGATGACTTGAAACCTGAAAAAACAACCGTACCTCCCCCGTCCGCTGACACCGCATTACCAAAGGCGGCTCCGGATAAAACGGAGTCCAATTCAAGTGATTCAAAGAAAGACAGTGCGGACGACGAAGACCCGGCGAGTGCGGTCGCGATCGTGCCGGATGATGCCTCCAAAGCATCGTTGCCGCTGATCTTTTTGTTCGCGCTTTGCGGTGGGTTCATCCTTAATTTCATGCCTTGCGTGTTGCCGGTTATCGGCATCAAAGTCTTGAGCTTTGCCAAGCAGGCCGGAGAGGATCGCCGCCGCGTCGCGATGCTTAACTTTGCCTATGTCGCCGGAATCATGGCGGTGTTTGCGGTGCTGGCGGTGCTGGTAGCGTTCTTTTCGTTGGGATGGGGCGAGCAATTCGGTTTCTTCGAAGTTCGACTCGCCTTGACCGTGATGGTCTTTGCGTTGGCGCTTTCATATTTGGGTGTCTGGGAATTGCCGACTCCCGGAGTTGCGACGGGAAAAGCCTCCGATGAACTGCAGAAAAAAGAAGGATTGCCTGGTGCGTTCTTCACAGGTGCCTTTGCCACGATGCTCGCCACGCCGTGCAGCGGACCGTTCCTTGGCGTTGCAATGGGATACACCCTTTATTTGGACCCGATTCCATCCGCCGCGGTGATCATGACCGTTGGGTTGGGGATGTCGATCCCTTATTTATTGCTGGGTTTATTTCCGTCGGCAACAAAACTCTTGCCGAAGCCTGGTAATTGGATGGTCACGCTAAAGGAGTTGATGGCATTTCTCTTTTTGGGGACGGTCGCATTCTTCTTTAATCAGTTTAATGACGGCCAAAAGTTGCCTGTCTTTGTCACCTTGATTGGCGTTTGGTTCGGCTGTTGGGTTGTCGGTAAAGTGCCGCCTTGGGAGTCGTTTCAAAAACGGATGCGAGGTTGGATCATCGGACTGGCCAGCGCTGCCGCAGTCGGCTGGCTCGCCTTTGCCTATCTGGAACGAGAAACCGAACGCACACTTGTTGCCGACGAACACATTCGCTGGGAAGAGTACGACGAAGTCAAATTGCAGAATTACCTTGCGTCCGGCAAAACGGTGATGCTGGATTTCACCGCCGAGTGGTGCTGGAACTGCAAGACCAACACAGCAGTCGCACTGGATACGGTTCGCACCAAAGAGTTGGTGGAGGAATTGGATGTGGTTCCGATGCTGGCGGATTACACCAATTTCGACGCGCATATCAAAGCCAAATTGACCGAGCTGGGAAGCATTTCAATTCCAATTCTGGCAATCTACCCCGGTCAAGCCGCCGAACGTCCCATCGTCCTTCGTGACATCGTAACGCAGTCGATGGTTCTGGAAGCGTTAAAACAGGCTGGCCCCAGCGCCGGTGCGTCGCCCAAAACGAGCGTTGCTTCTGTCGAGCGACTGACATCGGCAAAGGCGGCTGTGTCCGATTCCGTGGTAGTGCAGAGCCACTGATGTTCGATGGCTTTTACATCGTTGGCCGACGTCGAAGATACGATCGTCGCGATCGGATCATCTCCGGCACCCGCGGTCCGCGGTGCGGTGCGTTTTTCGGGACCCGATGTAACCCGGATCGCGCAACGGTTCGGCGTCCAAACGCGCAGCGATCGATCGGCACACTGTGTCGATTCGATGATCGATCTCGGTGATCCTCTGGGGACGATACCTGTCCGGGCGCTGATTTGGCCGACAAAGCGAAGCTACACCGGCCAGCCGTCAATGGAATTGCATACCTACGGATCGATGCCGATCTTACAGGCAATCGCTGGTCGTTCCATCGAATTTGGCGCACGCGCCGCCCGGCCGGGTGAATTCACGTTGCGCGCCTTCTTGGCCGGGCGATTGGATCTGACCCAAGCCGAAGCCGTCCTGGGCGTCATCGAAGCCGAAGGACGCGGCGCGCTCGACCACGCGCTTCGTCAACTGGCCGGAAACCTGTCACGCCCGATCGAATCCTTGAGAAGCGAATTATTAGACTTACTTGCCGATGTCGAAGCCGGATTGGATTTCGTTGATGAAGACATCCAATTCATCAGTGACAGTGACTTGGACCAGCGTCTTGCTTCGATTATCTCAGAGATCAAGGCCACGCGCGATCAATTAGCCCAGCGTTCGCGTGAGAAGTCGGAATGGATCGTCGCGCTTCGTGGATTGCCCAACGCCGGGAAGAGCCGTTTGCTGAACGAGTTGGCCGGCCACGATGCGGCACTGGTTGCCGATGTCGCCGGAACCACGCGCGACATCGTGTCGGTTCCGGTCCAGATCGAAGGCCACGACGTCCTGTTGGTTGATACGGCGGGGATCGAGTCCGTCGCCGGCGATTCACCGATCGAGCAAATCTCGCAACAAGCACAATTACATGCGAATCGGGCGGGACGCGATGCGGATATCCGGTTGTGGTGCGCCGATCAAACTTCTTCGACGTGGGATCAAACCTGTCATGTGATGCGCGAGTTGGCAGCCGACAAACGTCGCGCGGCGATCGATTTGTGGGTGGCCACTAAGTGCGATTCGCCGGCATCGGGTGATCCAGGGCAGCCGTGGATCTGCACCAGCAGCGTGACCGGACAAGGCATCGACTTGCTGCGTGCACAGATCGCCGCCGCCATTGAATCGCTTGACAAGTCAAACGGAGATTCAGTGGTCGGAACTGCGGCCCGATGCATCGGCAGTCTCGTGGCGGCTGAATCAGCCATCGAGGCGGCGATTCGATACGTCCACGGTGGTGACGGTCACGAATACGTTTCTTCCGAACTTCGATTAGCCGCTGCCGCACTAGGCGAGGTGACCGGCGCCGTATACAGCGACGATATCCTGGACCGCGTCTTCAGCCGGTTCTGCATCGGCAAGTAGTCAGCAGACGCGATGCCGGTCAATAAGCAAACGACCCTCGACAGCATCCTCGCCCCATGTCGGCTTGTCCGACATGAGCGTCTGTTTTGCAATTAGAAAAGTGTGTCGAAAAAAGATGCTCCCCTCGCCGGCTCGTCCGGCAGGAAGCGAAGTCATTTCTCGAGGTCGATGCTCAATACAGTACATCTCTAGATGATTGAGCCATCAAAACAGTAAATCTCCCAACTCCCTAAGCGGCACCCAACCCCATCATCCGTCTCCATGCGCTCAGTTGGCCCATATGGACCATGAAGTGGCCGCCCAGATAAAACGCGTGCATCGCGCCGGTGGTTGGAAACTTTGACCGCATTGCTTCGTTCGGATTCTCCAATGCAAACAGACCATCGGCCGCCTGCTCCAGCGTTTCAATCGCCCGCTGGTGCCCAGAACGAAACGCCGCGACGACTTCATCCATACTCGGATAGATCGAGCCGTCTGGATCGTCTACACACTTCGCGTCCTTGTTGAACAGCGTGTCGAAGGTTTCACTCGGCGCGATTCCCGACGTGTCGCCGCCGAGTTCTCTGACCACTCTCGGTGCATACAAACTGAGGTGGCCAAAGATAAAACAGGGGTGATTTGATTCGATGGTGGTTCCGCCGACGGTCGCAAACCGCGCGAACTGGTCTGCATCCAGATCGGTCAACAGCCGTTCGGCGTAACTGATCCCTAGTCGCGTCGACGCTGCGATCATGTTGCCAATCAAATGGTTCGAATCTGTCACAGAAGATCTCCTGGTTTTTTTAAGGGGGAATCCGGCCACTGGGCTGCGTGAACGTTCTACAATCTAGGCCCACGGCTGGCCATGGGACGGCACCGGATCGGTGAACGACGCCGATGAATCGTCCCGGTATTTTCGCCACTATGTTTAACCGGTGGTTTTCCCCACGAGGCACCTGAGATGCAACGGCTCCGCATTCCACGATCGTCCCTGGCAATCGTCCCCGTCGTTTGGTTCATGTCCGCTTGGATTAACTTGGACGCAGCAGATTTCGTCGCCAACTACGACGAATCCAAGATCCCTGCATTCACGCTGCCCGATCCGTTGGTCACTGAAGATGGTTCTGCCGTGACGACGGTTGAGCAATGGAATGGTGTGCGGCGGCCGTAGCTCATCTCGCTGTTTGAAAAACATGTCTATGGGATTTCGCCGAAACCGTGCCCGATTCACAGCAAGATCGTCAGCAGCAAACCGGTACTGGACGGATTGGGAACTCGCAACGAAATCGACGTGTACTTTGGCGCGGACGACGATGCGAAATCGATGCGGATGATGGTCTACGTTCCCAACGGTCGTTCCGGAGCAGTACCGGCATTTCTTGGACTCAATTTTCAAGGCAACCACAGCGTCGACCCAGATCCATCGATCGAATTGAATCCGGGATGGTTTCGTGTGGGCCGGGACGGCACGACCGACGGCAACAAGGCAAACGAAAAATCTCGCGGAGTCTCATCGAGTCGCTGGGCCATCGAATCCATTTTGCGTCGCGGCTATGCGGTCGCCACGATTTACTACGGCGATATCGACCCAGATTTTGACGACGGTTTTCAAAACGGAATCCATGGCGCGCTCGGCGGCCAGCTTTCCGACGTCGCACCTGAATCGCGTTGGGGCAGCATCGCCGCTTGGGCGTACGGTCTAAGCCGGGCGCTGGATTGTATCGAATCGAAATCGGATCTCGGTATCGATGCCGCAAAGGTCGCAGTTCTCGGCCATTCGCGACTCGGAAAAACCGCGCTTTGGGCCGGTGCTTCGGATCCTCGATTTGCGATGGTCATCAGCAACAACTCCGGATGTGGCGGTGCGGCGATTTCTCGGCGAGCGATCGGGGAGACGATCGGGCGAATCAACACGTCGTTTCCGCACTGGTTCTGCGACAAATACACCACCTACAACGAGAACGAAAAAGCTTGTCCCGTTGACCAGCACGAATTGATCGCACTGATTGCTCCGAGTACGGTCTATATCGCCAGTGCCACCGAAGACCAGTGGGCGGATCCGCGGGGCGAGTTTTTGGCTGCCGTCGCCGCCGATCCGGTCTATCGATTACTCGGGACCGACGGCATGGGTGGCGATTCGGCAACAGAAAAAATGCCTCCCGCCGAACAGCCGATCAATAACGGGACGATCGGATATCACTTGCGAGATGGAAAGCACGATCTGACCGAGTGGGACTGGCAACAATACCTGGATTTCGCCGACAAACATCTAAAGTAGATTCCTGTCTTTACGGTAACGAGGCAAATTCGCTATAGCCAGCAACTACCTAGTGCATCGTCCAGATTTAGTTTTTGGGTTGAGTCAGCTTTGTACGACGGACTTCCAGTCCGTCGATACCAACGTTTTTCGACGGACTGGAAGTCCGTCG
>JAGQPO010000313.1 GCA_020426665.1 Planctomycetales bacterium | reverse complement strand
TGCTCGTTCCGTTCGCCGGACCAAAACGACCGCCTGGCAAAGTGCTCCTGACTCCCGTTCCCGGTGCGGCGATGTCTACCGAATGGGGACCATAGTTACTGAAACCGGCAAGCTTTCCCCCGGATGCGTCCAATGCGGCCACCGAGATTAGATTGTCCGCTTCATAGCTGGCAGGAAAAAATGGCGTCGAATCATTGTTGACGCCGTTCCCGAGCAGATTGCCGTTGCCCGAAGCCGCGACAAACAGAATGCCCGCATCACCGAGTTCTGTGATTACGGACGAAAATGCCTGTTCGAATCCACCCGGTTGCCCCCAGCTGTTATTGAGCACCCGCAAGTCGGCTCCGGACTCCAGTCGACCTTGTTCATCAAATGAAACAGAATCCCGCATCCACCTGGCATAGTTGATGGCGCGGATCGCCGCGGCGGCATCGGACTGGTTGTTATTGTCAAGAATCCGCAGCGACATCAACGAGGTTTGCCAGTTGATCCCCGTGACGCCGAATCCGTTATCACCGACGGCTCCGATTGTGCCTGCAACGTGAGTCCCATGACCGAGTTCATCGAGCGGCCGGTTGCTGGGGAAGGGATCACCCGAACCGCTGCGAAAATTGACTCCGAACAAATCATCGAAAAAACTGTTGCCGTCGCCGTCCCGCCCATCGGCCCAACGCACGTCCTCCAGCAAGTCAATCGCATCGATCCGACCGTTGCCGTTTTTGTCGGCAACCAAGCCCGCATTGAGTCCGGTTGCGAACGGAGTCGAAGTCGTCATTTCGGCCGTCGTTGCGGCAGCGCCGGTGGAGGCAACAATGATTTCTTCGGTCGAACGTGCAAGGTTATTCAAATCGTAGAAGGTGATCAGATTGTCGCCGTCGATATCGGCCAGTTGATCTCGAAGTGTTCGTGGGATTTCTCCTTGATTCAGCCAGATATTCAAAAACAGATCCGGGTGCGTTGCGTCGATGCCGCCGTCAACCACGCCGACGACGACTGATGAGTTGCCGATCGACCGGTCCCAGGCCGTCGGTGCGGCGATTCCCTCGAGCCCCGGAAGCAAGCCCGCCAGGTATTCAGGATCATTTGGCGTCTGCTGTCCGCGGACAATCGAATTCAAACTGAAAGACGCGACGGCGCTATTGCGCCGAAGACTCGATTGGATGTCTGCCGCGGTCGTTGACTCGCCACTTACCAACACCAGTCCGGATGCCCCAAGTCCCGATATGATCGTGAAATCACTGACACCGTCATCCAAAATCTCGTCGGACGTGCTCAGATCCCTGATTCGCCGTGACGTCGACTCGGTCAGTTGTACAATCCACTCCCCGCGTGCCAATTCACGCGGGCCGACGAAATCACTGGAATAGACCTGATCAACATCCCCCAACGCCTCAAATGCGATGCGCGGGACCGAGTCGTAGGATTCAAACCAGCTGATCTGCGCTGCGTTAGGCGGATCGTCGACAACACTGGAATCGCCGAAACCTCCGGCCAGCAGATGGCGGGGTTCGAGCCGCTCCAGAGATAAACGCAACACTCTGCGCGAACGCGTCTTGGCGTCAATACGACTTCGGAACGGTCGACGCGGTTTGTGGTCTTCGGTCTGACGCGGAAGATAGGGAACCATCGTTGGCTATCAAGTCTAAATAAACCACTCATTGTCATAAATGCGATAGGCCCCCACGAAGGCTCCACTCACCAAAAAGAGCCCGTCCACGCAGCCGTCTAGAGGGGTTAGCGATATCATAGTAAGAAGTGCAGTTTTGGGCCCAGGATTTGGATGACCAAAGCAAATAAACCCGAATAGACGATGGTCCCAGCCGGGCTGGCTCTTTTGGGACCAAGATGCCTCTAGAGGCGGTCGGAGTCGGCTATGACAGATTTTTCGAAGCAAAGCACCATCGATTCGATCTGCGATGAAATTGAGTCCCGCGGAGCATCGAGCCGGCAATACCGACCAGGCAAAACAAGCGTTTGAAAATGCTGAAGCGTGGCATATGAAGCACCGGCCATTTAACACAGGGATCATTCGTCTTCGCGAAATCGCCAGTCCGGAGCTGGCACACTAGGTAGACTTTAACGATCGATCGTATTGATTTTGACGTGGGAGTAAACTCGGCCGATTAAAGAAGATTGTTAGCCTGTGCAGCAGGCAATCCCGCTGTGCCCTCTGAGAAGTTCTTGTGTCGTCTTTCAGCCGCCAAATCGTCTGCGTGGGTATCGCTGCGGCGACGTGGATCGTTTTGGGTTCGCTGGAAAGTTCCTGGCAGTCGGTCTTTGCTCAAGAGTTTTTGGTCGTCACCGAATTACCGTCAAGTGTGGAATCAGATCGTGACCGGAATCTCGGGGTGACGGCGAGGATGCCTGACCCGGTGGAGGCGGACATCGTCGATATCGCAACCGGCACATTGGGTGATTGCTCACCGACCGAGAGGTTTCGATACGCGATTCCGGACGACGAGCTGAATGCGGAAATCGATCATTTTCGACGTGAAACATCGCCGATTCGACAGGCATCGATGTTGCAGCCGACGCCATTTGGAAAACCTGTGGTCCCAGTATTGGAACCTGTCGCGCAAGCAAACCCGGCGACCAGTCTTACGTCTCAACTGTTTGGGCCATCCGGCATGGATCGCAGCGTCATCGATCGCAGTGTTTTGCGTCAGGCACGATTGGGGGTCGCAAGTTTCAGTACGGATGTTGTGCGTGGCGAAGAAGCCGCTGCGGTTGTTTCAACCGATCTCGGCAGCCTGCTTCGAAAATCTCCCGGTGGATTGAGCGTGAAGACTCAGCGGCGGACGCCCATTGTCAATGACTCGCGGGTACGAAGCTCTCGCGTCGGGGCGCTGGCGGCTTCAGGATCACACTGGGTTCCGGCACGCGAAGATTTGGATACCGCTCTCAACAAGATCGATTCTCGACTGGTCAACGACGTGATCATCATACCCGGACCCTATAGCAGCGTTTACGGTCCAGGGTTTCATTTCATCGATTTCGAATTGTTGCAGTCGCCTCGCTATTCCGGCGGGAATGAAATCCACGGACAAACCAGTTTTGATCACCAAAGTAACGGAAACCAGTGGCTCGCGCAGCAAAGTCTGTGGGCTGGGGGCGAAGACTGGGGGATGCGCGGCAATTATTCGCATCGGCTTGGTAGCGACTACCATGACGGCAACGGGGTGAATGTCCCGTCCAGCTACGAATCGCGAGAATTTACGCTCGCGCTGGGACGCGACTTAGGTGACGACCGATCCATCGAATTCTCACTGTTGCGATTGGACCAAACCGACGTCGAGTTCCCAGGCTATGTGTTCGACATCGATTATTTGGTGACCGATGGATACGAGGTCGCCTACATCGATTCGAGCCCCGATGTCGGCGATCGAGTTGAAACGGAAGTCTGGTACAACCGGACTCGATTTCAAGGCAATGCCCAGAACGTCGCAAAGCGTCCACAATTTCCGTTTCTAAACCTGATTCGATACATCGGATTCACGGATGTGGATTCGATGTCCACCGGATATCGACGCGGTCGGACTTGGGGCGATGCGGATGTGGATGCCAGCTGGACGCTGGGTCATGACCTTCGTTTCGTCAAACAAGAGTTAAACGAAATATCCGATGCGGTCACGCTCGGAATTCCGTTTCCGCTGTCTGATCGGAACTCGCCGATCCCCAGATCCTTTGCGGTCAATCCCGGCCTGTTCACCGAGTACAACGAGCGTCTTTTCGATGGTTACACGTTCAAGGCCGGAGCTCGTGTTGACTACGTCCAAACCGACATTACGGCGGATCCCGATGACCTGGCCGAAGTCGGACTCGATCTATTTCCCGCTTCGTACCAAGAAATTGTGGGAACGTCCATCTCCCAGACGGATCGTGTGATGTGGAGCATGTATGGTTCATTGACTCGCAAGCACAGTGAATCGTTAACGACGTCCGCTTCTTTGGGATATGGACAACGGGCCCCGACGTTGACAGAACTTTACGCAGCCCAACCGTTTCTGTTGGTCTTGCAGAACGGTCTGAATAATGTCACCGGTGATCCGACTCTAAAACAAGAGAAATTGCTGCAGGCCGACCTGAGTCTCGATTACGACGGAAACATGATGCGTTTCGGTGCACGCGGTTTTCACGGATGGGCATTCGACTACATCACTTTCGAGAATACTCGCAACCTACTTAATCAACAGGTCAGTTTGCGATACGTCAACACAAGCCTGGCGACTCTGGCTGGGTTCGAGTCGTTTTTGGAGATGTTTCCCAAGGAACGGTTCAGCCCGTTCGTAACGATGCGATACGTTGATGGACGGGATCGCACTCGAAACGGTGACTTCGCCACGACCAATGGCGCGCAGGGCACGGCATCGACGAAAGTCGCCGGGTTGAAACGAGGATTCTTCAGTGGCATAGCGGGTGGCGATTCAGAACCGCTGCCAGGTATTTCCCCGTTGGAAACTCGCATCGGCGCCAGGCTGCGAGACGAGACAACCGATCCGAACTGGAACATCGAAATCGCCGCTCGAATCGTCGACAACCAGGATCGCGTTGCGACCAGTTTGCTTGAGAACAAAACCCCAGGCTTTACCGTTTATGACCTGCGTGGCACCTACCGAACCCGTTTCAATCGAAATCTTCTATTGGTTTTTGGGGCCGAGAACTTTACCGATAAAACCTACCGCGAGCATCTCGATTTTCGATCGCAAAACGGTGTATCCGTGTTTCAGCCCGGCGTTAATTTCTACTTCGGCGCTGATTTGACGTACTGAGTCAAGGATCATCCAATGCGGGATGATAAGCCGGCGAAGTGCTTCGATCTAAACCAGTTCTTCGATCAGCTTGCCGTCTTCGATCATATACGTCGGGCGCCCGGCCTGATTGGTGAATTGGATACGGCGATCAATCCCCATCACGTCAAAGATCGTTGCCATCAAGTCTTGGGGACGAATGGGTGTGGTCTTCGGCACATCGACCTTTTCCGCGGACTCACCAACGACCTGTCCCATCTTTAATCCACCACCGGCAAGTGCAAGCGTACTGAGCGGTGCCCAGTGGTCCCGGCCGCCGCCGCTATTGATTTTTGGCGTTCGTCCGAATTCACCACTGATCACCAATAAAGTATTGTCAAGCTGCCCGCGTTGATCCAGGTCTTCGACCAGCGCCGCAACAGCCCGATCGACTTCCGGCCCACGCTGATCCATCGCAGACTTGATGTTTCCATGCATGTCCCAGCCGCCATAGTTGATCGAAACAAAACCGACCCCGGACTCTGTCAAACGCCTGGCTTGCAGCATTTTTTCGCCCAAGCCTTTTCCGTAACGATCGACCACGCGAGGGTCTTCGTACTTCAAATCAAACGCTTGTTGCGATCGGCTGAGGATCAAGTTAAACGCTTGCTGTTCGAAGGAATCCAAGCCTTCCATCACACCACTGCGGTCAACGTCACGGCGAAGGTTGTCGATTCCTGACAATAGATCGCGGCGGTTGCCCAGGCGGTTCTGATCGACTTGCAACGCCATGTTGCGACGGGCTTCTCCGCTGGGGTCAAAAGGACCATATGCGGTGCCCAGGAACGCGGGGCCGTCCCCGTAGATGCCGTCGAGCCGAACATAAGTCGGCAATCCTGTGACTTGGTGGTTCGTACCACGAACTTTTGAAACGATTGAACCGATGCTGGGCCGGACCGGCACGGCGCCGTTATCGGCAAGTCGGTGATCGTATCCGGTCATCACGTAGTGGGTACCGCCGGAGTGGCCGCTATTGGTGTGCGCAAAGGAGCGTACGAACGCCATCTTGTCAGCAACCTTTGCCATTCGTTCAAAGTTGCCGCCCAATGTCACACCGGTCAAATTCGTTTTGACTTCCCCGGTCACGCTGCGATACTCCGCCGGTGCCGTCATCTTGGGGTCGAAGGTTTCGACATGTGTCGGTCCGCCGCTAAGCCACAACCAGATCACGGACTTTTCAAACATTCGCGACATCGAGTCGCCACTGTTTGCATGTGCCCGCATGGCATCCGATAAAGTCAACCCGCCGAATCCCAAAGCACCGACGCGCATGAAGTCGCGTCGTGACGTTCCTTCGCAATCCCTACGTGTACGTCCAAATCGAATGTCGAACATCGGTCGTTCCTTTTCAAAGGTGGGACGGCAATGAGCCGCTGAAAGGCGTGCAGTGGAATTGAAATCATATCGTCAAACGCGCCGGCAATACAAATCGAATCGCTCCGGGACGGTAAAGATCTTTGCAATCGGCAGGCCGCCGACTTTGGCTGAAGAAGCGAGCATGTCGAATGCCTGGCATAACCCGATCAGGGGTGCCTGCATCGACTCCCAACATGCCTGACTTGAATGGGCGTTAATTCGCCAGATTGATGAGTTCATCTTTGCCGGTTGAGCGTTCGAAGCGTTACGGCACGACGGTGTATCGTTTTGCGGCTTTGCGGTCCGTACAATCTATCACAGCGCCGCCCACCCTTTGCCTAACGCAACTCGTCTTAAGAGCTGCGTTCCCCGCCACAACTGGTCAACGATGTTACATCTTGCCCGATGGTCAACCTGTTGCCTCGCTATCGCACTCTTTGGGTCACCATCGATTGTGGCTCAAGAACGCACAGCAGAAAAGGTCTTCGGAGGGCACCTGGGCGCGGTGACGATGGGGATGTTTGCCCCGGACGGAAAAACCGTCGTGACCACCAGCATTGACCAAACCGCTCGGCTTTGGCGGATCGATTCTGAGTCGGAATTGCGTCGATACACTCAACACACCGGACCGGTGCTTTGTTTGGCAGTCAGCGGTAATGGGACGGTGCTCGCGACCGGGGCCCAGGATAATACAGTTCGAATCTGGGATTTACCGCTCGGCAAGCCGCTAAGAGTCTTTGCCGGAGATCAACAGCAAGTCAACGCGATTGCAATCAGCCCGCTTGGTGACGCGATCGTCTCCGCTTCGGCCGACCGAGGCGTAGGAGTTTTTTCATTAACGGAAACGGGAAAGCCATTCATAACGAGAAAGAAAACGGGAGACGCGGTCGAATTGCAATCGATTGCCTATCGAAACGATGGGGCTATCTATGCATCGGGTGATATCGAAGGGCGTATTGTGCTGTGGAGCCCTTTTCTGGATGCCCCCCAAGGTGAATGGTTGTCTCATGACGGTGCTGTCAGTGATATGGGATTCATGTCCAACAACCAGCAACTGATCAGCGCCGGGGATGATGGTGCTGTCCGCACGTGGCAGTCGGCGCCTACGCTTTCCCGAGCGTTCGACATGGGCGACAAACCGGTGATTGATTGGTCGGTGTTCGGCAGCCGTGACCGGTCGGTCTGCCTTGCCGACGACGGCTTGATGTTCGTCCTGAATCTCTCAAATGGTGAAATCGAACGCGAATTCACCAAGCTCGACTTTACACCTCGCTCGATCACTCTCGCCCCTAACAACTCGTGGATTTGTGTCGCGGACGATTCCGGTAGAACACACTTGTTGAATATCGATGGTTCCCCACGAGCCGTGATTGAGGCTCACCGAGGCGCCGTACGGGATGTCGCCGTTCACCCTGACTCGAATCGTTTTGCGACTTGTGGCGATGATGGGTACGTCCGAATTTGGGGACAGCCCATCGCAGACGCCAATTCGCATGAGCCGACGCACGCGTTTTTGATTGATCCAGACGCGCGGGTGCCCGCAACCTCGATCGTCTTTACTGCCGATCAGAAAGAGCTGATTTGCGGTGCATCTGACGGAAAGATTCACCAGTGGAACCTCGCCAACGGCGAACGAGTCCGCACGATCTACGCCCACGTCGGATCGGATGCCCAGATTATCGTCGAAGTGGCCGTCACGCCTAATTCGCAGACCCTCCTGTCGCTTGGCCGAGACCAGACGCTGCGAAGCTTCAAACTCAGCGACGGATCAGCGTTGAAGGTCATGCATCATCCGACAGCGGTTCGAAGTCTTTCTGTTTCCCCCGACAGTTCGCGGGTTGCGGTTGCTTGTGACGACGGGATCGTTCGCTTGTGGGATTTGGATTCCGGCACGCTGCTGCAGGCAATACCGACGCATGCCGCAGCGGTCGTCAACGTCACCTTTGCCGCCGACGGGCAATCCATCGTTTCCGCTTCATCGGATCATTCACTGCAAGTTACAAAGCCTTCGATCATTCGAGCGATGCAAGTTCATGATTCGGCAATCCGAAGCATGGCAATTTATGGTGGTGGCAGCGGCGTGGTGACTTGTGATCGACAGCACGTCGTGATGACCAATACGTCCAACGGGACAGAAATCCGATCTTATCGCGTCATGAATAATGACTCCGCGACAGCTGATGCGAACGCGAAAACGGACGTAACCTATCGAGAGATAGAGCCAAGTGCCGTTGATGTCCGAAGTGACAACCAGCGTGTTGCCGTGGGAACCGAATCCGGCGAAGTCTACGTTTGGAATGCAAACAACGGCGAATCTCCAATCTTATCTTTGCAAGTCGATTTCGCGGTCACTGCGATCACCTACAGTCCGGATAACCGGCAACTTGCGGTGGCGACGGGGGACAACAGGGTGCATGTGTTTGGTCCATCCGTCCCCGGAACACAGCCCCAAATAGAACTGGTGCCGCACCAGGAATTTAAGTTGGATGCCGTTGCCACAGATTTAGCGTTCGCCGCCGACAGCCAATCGGTTTACGTGTCATTGTCCAACGGTCAAGTCCAGCAATGGTATTATGCGGGGATCGCGCAGCGCCGACAAATGAATCACGGTGGACCTGTCTACGGCGTGGCGGTCAGCCACGATGGAACACTCGCTGTTTCCTGTAGTTCCGATCGGACCATTCGCGTTTGGGACACGACTACAGGACAGCAAAAATCTCAAATGAACGGACACAACAGCGCCGTTCACGCGATCGCTATCAGCAGCGACGAAACGTTTGCAGTAAGCTCGGGCGCCGATGGCACGATCCGACTTTGGGATATCGTCGGCGGAAGACAACTGAAGCAACTGAATAAATTCGATGACACGATGTACTCCGTCGCGATTCATCCGGGCGGGCAGTGGGTCGCGACTGCCGGAGCTGATCGGGAAATCCACCTGTTGGACATGATCACGGGTCAAGAACTACAAACATTGAAAGGCCACACCGACTATATCCACTGTGTCGCATTCAATGCCGATGGCGATCGTTTGCTGTCCTACGGTTACGCGGGACAGTTGAAATTATGGGATCCGTCCGAGGGTAAACTTCTGCACGAATTGCAATTTGGCAATGTTGGCAACGATGCCCAGTTTTCACCCGACGGCAAACAGATCCTGCTTTCCAACGGTGATGGCACGGCCTCCATCATCCAATCCCCCTAACCATTCCCGCGAGCCCATCGAAGTCCATAGGTATAATGATGGTTTGTGTCTAGCGGTCGCCGTACAATGTCATCCATCCCACCTCCAATAACGATTCCGCCACAGTCTTGTGTCTCGATTTTCGACTGTCGTTGACGCGTTTGCCTTCCCACAATCGCCTTCCCACAATCGCCCTGCCAATGAACGAGTTGCCAAACGCAATCGATGCAGTCATGCATCGGTTGTTCGCCCCCGTTGAAAAAACGGGTCTTTGTGGGTTCGCGTCGACCCTATTGTTGTCTTTCATCGTGTTGTTTCACAGCAACGTGGAAGCGGACGAATTTCCAGGACTTGGCCCGCGCGGTGATCTGGTCGGTCTGGAAATAACGCAAACGGGGCTTAGCGATTTGGTCGGTCGCAACGCCCGAAAACAACTGATTGTCACGGGGCACTATTCCAGTGGTCAGAGTCATGATTTAACTCGCGACGTCATCTACTCCGTTGATTCACCACAGATCGTACGTGTCCAAAAAGACGGACTCGTGATTCCACTGGGTGACGGCAAAGTGACAATCACCGCGCGACATGAAGGGTCGGGGAAAACAGCATCGGCGGGAATCATCGCCAGCGAATGCGGACGGGAACTGCCGATCAATTTCAAGAACGAAATCGTTCCGATCTTTACGAAGCTGGGATGCAATTCAGGCGGCTGTCATGGCAAGGCGGACGGGCAGAATGGGTTCCGTTTGTCTTTGTTGGGTTTCTATCCGGACGAGGATTATGACTTTCTGGTTCACGAGGACCGTGGTCGCCGAATTTTCCCAAGCGATCCTGAGTTCAGCCTGCTGATTCAAAAGCCTGCCAACATTTCGCCGCACGGGGGTGGCAAGCGGATCGAGCGAGATTCGTATGAATGGCAGTTGCTGACACGTTGGATCGGACAAGGTACACCGCTGGGCAGCGAAGACGATCCGATACTGGATCGACTGGAAGTCATTCCGTCGGTGCGCGAGATGAACTTTGGATCCGCCCAGCAACTGGCTGTGCTTGCCCATTACAGTGACGGATCGATGCGCGACGTGACGCGATTAGCTTCTTATGAGGCCAATCACGAAGAAATGGCGACGTGCGAATCGGATGGACGCGTCA
Source organism: Planctomycetales bacterium (assembly GCA_020426665.1). GTDB lineage: Bacteria > Planctomycetota > Planctomycetia > Pirellulales > Pirellulaceae > Stieleria. Next base: position 1,640 of record JAGQPO010000313.1, on the reverse strand, counting down.
CGATGGGGAAGTTGCCCGGCGAAGTCGCCATCATGGTTCGTTTTGGCGGACAGGTCGCGGTGTTCCGATCGATCATTCCGCAGGGGTCTGCGGTCGAATCAACGCCTCCAGAAAACAACTTTATCGACCAACTGGTCTTCGCCAGATTGAAGTTGCTAGGAATTCCGCCATCGGTCCTGTGCGACGACCAGACATTCATTCGCCGCGTCACCGTCGACATTGCCGGTCGCCTGCCTACCGTTGAAGAAACCAGACAATTCATCGCTGATACCAACCAAGACAAACGTGATCGGCTGGTTGATCGATTGGTGGATTCAACCGGTTACGCAGACTACTTCGCCAACAAATGGGCGAACGTCTTGCGCAACAAACGTCGAAATAACAACGATGTCCCCTACACCTATCGGTTTCACACATGGATTCGCCGGTCGTTGTACGAAAACATGCCGTACGATCAATTCGTGCGCAACGTGCTGACGGCAACCGGAGAATCCGAAAACCATCCGCCTGTTGCATGGTACCGCGAAGTCAGGACATCGACGGCGCAGATGGAGGATACCGCACAGCTGTTCTTGGGCATGCGATTGGCCTGTGCCAAATGTCACCATCACCCGTTTGAACGTTGGAGCCAAAACGACTACTACGGGTTTGAAGCATTTTTCTCGCAAGCTGCGATGAAGAACAGTAAATACAACCGACAAACAAACATCCCCGATATGGTGTATGTGAAAGCGATCACACCAAAATCAAGGAATCCACGTACGGGTTTGGACGTGCCGCCGACGCCCTTGGGTGGAGAGCCATTGGAAGTGCCCACCTATGAAGATGCACGACATCAACTCGTTGATTGGATGGCGGATCCGCAGAACCCGTTTTTTGCCAAAGCGCTCGTCAATCGCTACTGGAAACACTTCTTCAACCGGGGCTTGATTGAACCAGAAGACGACATTCGCGAAACCAATCCTCCCACCAATCCAGAACTGCTGGCGGCCTTGGAGAAACACTTCATCGAGAGCGGTTTCGACCTGAAAGAACTGGTCCGAGTCATCACCAACTCACGGGCCTATCAGTTGAGCGCCGTTCCTAACGAAGTCAACGTTGCCGACCGGCAGAACTATTCCCGATTCTATCCTCGCCGACTTCAGTCAGAAGTCATTTTAGATGGCATTGATGCGGTAACGGGAGCCACAACTTCCTTCGCCAATCTTCCGCCAGGCACAAAGGCGATTGCATTGCCGGACAACAGTTACAACAAAGCATCGGCCTTCTTGCGCGTCTTCGGTCGGCCAGATGCCAGCAGCGTTTGCGAATGTGAGCGGGACCAGACCTCGAATCTGGCGCAGAGTCTGCACCTCATCAACTCTTCGGAGATGAAAGGCAAACTCGCCGTCGGAGGTGGGCGTGCCGCGCGCTTCGGAAAGCCGGTCGCCAACAGTGCTGAAGACACAGGCGCTCAACAAACGGCCGATCGGGAACATATCGAAGAACTGTATCAGGCCGTGTTCGCACGCCTGCCAGATGAAAACGAGTTGGCGACATCAATGGCGTACGTTCAAGAACCGTTGACCGATGCCAACGACAAACCGATGGATCTCACCAAAAGCCGAACTCAGAATTATCAGGATCTCATCTGGGCGTTG
>JAGQPO010000312.1 GCA_020426665.1 Planctomycetales bacterium | reverse complement strand
GTCGACGAAGTCAACAAGCTAGTCGACCGAACGATCGAAGAGAGCCAACAAGCCGATGAGCTTGGCCAAAGCACTGGTGAAGACATCGCCGATCTCACTCGCCGAGCGCGTGAATTGCTGGAAAGCACTGACGATCGCCTTGGCATTTCGCCCGAAGGCCTCGTCGAGATCTTGCGAACTTCGCTTGCTGTCGAAGGCGCGGGCAGCCTAGACGAGATTGCTGGCCGGCCTGGCTTCTTTCGGCTTAAGCCTCCACCTCGATGGGAAGGACTCGCGAAGCAATCGCTCTCCGTCGGCCCAAAGTCCGATCGCATGGAGATCGTATTCGACAGCTCGTTGGTCGAACGCGAAAAAGACGGACGCCGAATCATGCGAGTCGATCGGCATCAGTGCCTAATGCGGCTGGGCCATCCAATCATGCGGCAGGCAATGACTACTCTTTGCCGCCAATTGCACGATCCGACGTCCAAGCAACCAATCTTCCGTTGGAGCGTGGCGGGCATGAAGGGAAGCGGCTTCGAGGCGCTGCTGATCTACCGTCACACCCTGACGGCGATCAATCAATTGCGAGAACCGCTTCACGATGAGGTCCGTTCCACCGTGTTCCGTGTCGAAGGCGACAGGCTTACGCCGGTCGAGCCGGACTATCAAAACCGCGTACTCCGGTCGCAATTGTTCGCCATCCAGTCCGCCGATCGCCGAGACGACTGGGTGCGAACCTTGAGAGCACATTGGTATAGGCATCGTGAAGCATTGGAGCGATACGACAACGAAGAACAGGCCCATTGGTCGGGCATCTTTGATGGTCGTGCAGAAATCGCATTGGACCGAGAGGTCAACGACACGAAAGCGAGCTATCAGCACCGACTGGCAGAATTGCGAAACCGAAGCCGAGACAAGGAGCTGCAGCGACTTGCCGAGCAGTTGGCTGAAGAAGAACAAGAATCGCTGATGAACTTGTTCGAGGAGTATCGGGAAGAAGCAAAATCCCGAGCGTCCAACATTGAAGATCAGATGCAGGTTCTGCGGCAAGACGTCGAAAGAACTCGGATCACGCTGGAAGCGGAACAGAAACGCCGTGTGAAGGAAGTCTTGCCCAACCGATTCTCAATCCGTGAGGTAAGAGTGCTTCCTTTGGCGGTCACCTACGTCGTACCCGCAACTGCGGAGGACATGACGTCATGAGTGTGGATGATAATCAATTCGCATGGTGGAGCCGTCTTCGGCACAGCGGCTTGTTGCTCTCTCCGGTTGTTCAGATCGAGAAATACAGCGAAGAGCCCGAGCCATCTCAGTGGTACGCGCCTGACAAGATTCGCAACGCCTATACCAAGTTCAACGCTTCGATTGATCGAAGCAGCGGGCGGCCCCAGATGGCTAGCGGAGATGTTCTTGCTTGGGTCGACCACGTTCTGGAAAGATTCATCGGGCACACCGACCAGCGGCTCGCCCGGTCCCACAATATTCCCGAATCACTCTCAGCGCTCATCCGCATCGGCAGTCGTACTGAAACGCTGAAGCCTGACCGGATCCTCATGGACGAGGACGGCAAGACACCGCTGCTGTTGGTGAAGGCAGATTTGTCTCCGCACGTTGGTCGCGGTAAAGGACGCACCGAGTATGCGAGATTCCTTGAATTGCTTCGTGGCACTGGCCATCGACTCGGCTTGCTGACCAACGGGCTTCAATTTCGTTTGATCTACGCCGGGTTGGACTTCGAGTCCTGGTGTGAATGGGAAGCCGATCGTTGGTTTGAAGACAGCGAAGGGAATGAAGAGTTACTCGGGCTTCGCCAACTGCTTTTCCCGGTTCAGCAGCTTGATGCCAAGAAGCAAGTTGTCGGTGCTGGCCTTCCCGGATTGCTCACCGCAGTCGAGGAATCACGCAAGCGGCAGGCGGACTTGTCCCAGGTGCTGCGAGAAAACGTTCGGCGTGCGGTTGAGATGCTTCTGGAGGACGTGTCAACGGCCAGCCGCACCGATCCGGAACTATTCACCGACCTGATGTCGTCGCCAACGGCCGCAGAAGACGCCTCCGACAAGACACTCTCCGACAACGAAGCACACGAAGCGTTGATGCAGGCCACCGTTCGTGTCGTCATGCGAATGGTGGTTTGTTTGTTCGCAGAATCACGAGGGCTGTTGCCGACTAGCGATCTTATCTACTCGCAGGCCTATGGCGTGCGATCGCTATATGAACTCCTGGATGAGACAGCTCGTCATGAAGGCAGCACCATTGGCTTGATGGGGCGCAATTCAGCTTGGCCGCGGTTGATGGCACTCTATCGCTTGATTCACGGAGGGAGTGGGCATGGGGCCTTCACGCTCCGAGCCTATGGAGGAGCCTTGTTCCGACCTGGTGCAGAAGGCGAAGACGACCCCGTGTCTCGTGCTTTGTACGTTCTTGAGCACAAAGTCATGGTTAGTGACGCGACGATCTATCGCGTGCTGAAGAAATTGCTTCGCGGTCCGTTACCGGTAATGAAGGGCCGTTCGAAGTCATACGTCGAAGGCCCCGTCGATTACACAGACTTGCGGACGGAATTCATCGGGTTGATTTACGAAGGTTTGCTTGACTATCGAATCAAGCGGACTACCGAAGAAATTGGCCCTCAGGTTTTTCTAAACCTCGGTCGTCAGCCAGTGCTTCCACTCTCGCGTTTGGAGGCGATGCTGGATGACAAACCGAAAAGCTTGAAGGACCTCTTCGCCGAGCTGAAGAAGGAGTCCGTGTCAAAGACGGTTGAATCTGAGGACGAAGAAGAACAGTCCGAAGAAGACGAGACCGACGAGGAACAGCCAGCGGAAGAAGAGATCGCCGTTGGTTCCGATGATTTCGATGCGGAAGCGAGAGACAGCAGTTACTTAGACGCAGTTAAAGCCGCCGAGCGATGGGCACGCAAGGCCGTCATTGCGACCAAGCTGATCACGGCACAACGCAAACGAGAAACGGACACCGAATATGACAAACGGATCGACTCAGCGGTTGATTCGTTGATTGACCGAGTCGTTGCACCGGGCGAATTCTATCTGGTTCGTGCGGGCAACACGCGAAAGGGTACCGGCACCTTCTACACACGGCCGCAACTGGCGGTCCCAACGGTTCATCGAACGCTACAGCCGTTGTGTTACCACAAACATGATGACGGGACACTGACACCAAAGACACCTGAAGAGATTCTCAGCCTCAAGGTGTGTGATCCAGCCTGTGGCTCGGCGTCGTTCCTTGTCGCAGCGTTATTGTATCTCAGCGATGCGTTGTACAAGTCGCTCTGTCACCACCATAGCCTCGACGATCCGAAGGTTTCTGCCAAAGTCACGTTGCCGTTCGGCAAAAAGCGAACGCGTAACAATGACGAAGAACGCGTTCCATTTCTTCCGGACGATCCCGATCGAGGCGACAGCTTCCGTGACTGGGTCGAAGCCCGTTTGCGACGACATGTCGTTGAACGCTGCATCTATGGCGTCGACATCAATCCGCTCGCCGTTGAGTTCGCGAGAGTGTCATTGTGGGTCGAAACGCTCGACGACCGTCTTCCATTCTCGTTCATTGACCACAAAGTCAAGGTCGGCAACGCGCTCGTTGGCTGCTGGCTCAATCGCTTCGAGCACTACCCGATTGCTGCGTGGGAACGCGTCGGTGGTGATGATCCAAGCAGCAAGGTCAAGGGCGACCGGACCCTTCGTTTGGAGACTTGGCTTAAGGGTGAAAAAGGACCAAATAATCGACGCAGTGGTGATGGAATTATCAAGCAAGAAATGCGTCAGGTTATCAGCGACCGAGAAATCGCGGCAACCAAGTTGCTTGCAGCCTTCGACACGGATGTCGAATCGACGGTTGCCGCGACAAGAGAGGAGTACGAACGCATTCACGAGTTGCCGGTAGGCAGCGATCCCGACGAACGCAAGCAACTCTATCAGGAGCGGATTAAGTCGAGTCCGGCTCTTACGCGTTTGACCGAGGCGATGGATGAGTGGTGCAGCATTTGGTTCTGGCCGGCCGACGAAGAATCGTTGAAGCACATCCCGACCCCAGCGACTCTGCACCGCGGGGATGAGAACCGGCGACGCCTCGTGCGTGATTTAAAGCAACAACTTCGCTTCTTCCACTGGGAGATCGAATTCCCTGACGTGTTCTCGGCCGAGCGGTCTGGTTTCAGTGCTGTCATCGGGAATCCGCCATGGGAGGTCATGAAGCCCAGCTCGATGGAGTTTTTTACGGAACACGAACCGCTTTATCGCTCGTACGAAAAACAAGCGGCGTTACGACGGCAACAAGAGCTGTTCGCAGACATTGATGGACTGGAGCGAGAATGGGACGACTACAACGGTCGTTTCAAGTCCATGTCCAACTTTGTCAAAAACTCGGCGGACCCGTTCGATGTATCGCTCGCACGAGGCAATGCGAATAAAGAACTACATGGTTCTTGGAAGGCTCAGCGTAAGAAAAGCAAAGGCTTTGCCTCCGGCGACCTTCCCTTCCGCTACCAAGGAAGCGCCGATCTTAACTCCTACAAGCTATTCCTCGAGTCAGCGCACCATTTGCTGGCAGAATCGGGCCGTATGGGTTTGATCGTACCGTCCGGAATTTACACCGATCTCGGATGCAAAAACCTCCGAGAGCTGTTCCTGAATGAATCGTGCTGGGATTGGCTCTTTGGATTCATCAATTGGGAACAGATTTTTAGCATTTATTATCGCTTCAAGTTTGTCGCCTTGATCCTCTCACGCCACAAGCCGCCAGCGGATCATACGGTTTCAACCGCCTTCGGTCGATACAAGATCAGCGACTGGGAACAGGCTGAGAAGATTGCCTTTCCGCTGCCAAAGTCAAACGTTGTTGAGTTCAGTCCAAAGACTCTCTCGATCTTGGAGATCGCAACCGAGCGAGACCTGAAAATCTGTCGCACCATCTACGACAACTCGTTTCGTATCGGTGACCAGAAACCCGGCTGGGAAGTTGAGTATGCAGCCGAGTTTCATATGACGAACGACTCGAAGCACTTTCCAACGATCGATAAGTGGCAGGCCAAAGGCTACGCCCCTGATCGCTTCGGCCGCTGGGTCAACGATAGCGGTGATGTCGCACTGCCGGTGTATGAAGGCCGAATGATTGATCAATTCGACTTTTCACAGAAGGGCTACGTAGAAGGCAGAGGAAGGAATGCAGTCTGGCGCGAGATCGAGTTTGACAATAAAACCATTGAGCCGCAGTACTTGATGAGCGCCGAAAAGTACTCCATTTCGGACAAACCCCTGCGTGGACCGAAATTGGCATTCATGGATATAGCTTCATCTACGAATGCAAGAACAATGAAAGCAACTGTTGGCGAGGACTTTCCGTACGGAAATTCTGCACCGGTTTTGTCAGTCGCTAAAGGCAATCTTCCAAAGACTCTCTATCTATCAGCGGCACTAAATTCGTTGACATTTGACTTTGCGACTCGCCCACGGGTCGGTGGCTTACATTTGAACTGGTTCATTGTTGAGGAATGTCCAGTTCCAAGAGTCGCCACAATCACTGATAGTGAAAAGCGATTGATTCAGAATGCGACTCGCCTAACTTTCTTGCATCGAAGATTTGCCCCGCAATGGTTGACGCTGCTACGCGAGGGCTGCGTCGACGATGAACAGGAATGGAAAAATTGGTGGGCGGTGGATGAAGCTGATCGACTTCGGCTGAAGGTCGAGAATGAAGTGATCAGCTCTGGACTATACGGTCTTGAACCAGACGATTTCGACTGGATGGTTCGCACAGATGAAACCAACCCAATTGGCTTTTGGCGTGTTGAGCAGAGTTTACCATTCGAGGAACGCATAACGGGTCTGGCTGCACGCGGCGCCCGCGCATTGAAAGACGGCAAATGGTCGGCGGCTACGGTGGGAGAGCTTTCCAACGATGAGTTCTTTGAGATCCTGGGCATCCCAGAGATGACTAGCAAAAAAGCGGCGACCGCCAAAGGACTCTCCGGTCCACTAATCCTCAAGCGAGGTGGCTGCCACTCATGGCACCCCGAGCGTTTCACCGAAGACGATCCTCGGTACGGCTGGACTTGGGATCACTGTCGCGCTGACGCCATCGCCCTCCTCGGCAGCGAAGAAGCCGTCGACGACTACATCGCCCGAGCCACCAGCGACAATGCGATCTCAGTAACCACCGAAGACGAACAACCCTTCGAGCTCATCTCCGAACCAGCCGTAAAGAAGAAAGACGAACAGGGCATGTTGAACTTTGACGAGGCTGACACCTAATGAGAGACGTCCTCCAACATTGGATCCACGCCCTCGGTGCTTTCGTCATCACCGTGCTTGGCGGCATCCTGATCCTTCCACTCGTACGGACGTCTCCAGAGTCTTTGCATGCTTATTTGAACGATCTTCCGGATGTCGTTCGGGTCTCGTTCGGCTTTCTGGTGTCGTTCGGATTCGTGTGCATCATGTTTAAGGTTCTCAAGCCGCGTCTTTCGCATTTGAAGTTCGTTAGGACTCATCCTCCTGCTTGGCTCACAATTCTGCTGGGCACGCTAGCGGTAGCATCCATCGAGTTGCTTGGAGGGATTCAGTACGACGACAAGATGTATCAACCGACAGGCGTCGATTGGCTCTTGTACGGGCTTGTTCCCATTGTGGTCGTGAGCCTTGTGCGTTTGATTGACCAATCAGATTGGCTTGATACACCGAAGGTAAACAAAAACTCGTCGCGAATCGAAAGCGACTCCGCAAACCTTGCCAAAGCCAGTGGTGCAGAAGCCGACATTCCGGAGTTGACGCAACACAACATCGAGACGATTCCATGGAAGGAGCTTGAAGAGTGGTTAAGCTCTGAAGATATCGCCAAATACGACCTGCTCAGCAATCGTGCGGTCGCGACGCGACTAGCTGGTCTTCTTATGGACGACACTCGTTCGATTGGATTGGTCGGTCCATTCGGTGCGGGTAAGTCGAGCGTCGTTCAATGGATAAAGGATGATCTGGAAGGAGGGAAATCCGCAAAAACCGAATTTGTATTCTGCCAACACAGTTGCTGGGGCTATGAAACGTCCCAGGCCGCAATCAAGGCAATTCTTGAAGATGCGATCGACAAGATTAGTGCTCGCATCGACACATTCAGCGTTCATTCATTGCCTGAGTCGTACCGAGAAACATTCTCTGCTGGTGGCGATTGGGCCGAGCGAGCGGCGAGGCTCTTGATCAAAACCGAAGATCAAGAGGCACAGTTCGATCGGCTGTCACGCGTCTTGGACAGGCTGAACGTTCGGTTGGTCTTTATTGTCGAAGACCTTGACCGAAACGACACTCGCAAGTTTGAGTCGCAAGAGGTGATGGCATTCCTTCAGCGCCTGAATGATCACGACAATTTGTCGTTTATTCTAACCGGGGCGTTGAGTGGCCGAATCAGAATCGATTTCGCAAAGCTCTGCGACCATATTCAGACACTTCGACTCGTCGATGCGAAGTTAGCTGCATCTGTGATCAAGCGAGTCGAACAACGCTGTCGTGACACCTCGTTCGTTGACTTTGTACCGATCCCCGATCGCGACGATCGCGAGGTGTGGCACGAATACGCCGGGTTCTTGATGGCGGACTATGAAGAAGTGTCATTGCAGCAAGCGGTTGCTTCTTTGCTCCGTACTCCAAGAGCATTGCGTCACGCACTGGGACGCACCCACACCGCGTGGAAGACACTCCATGGAGAAGTTAATCTTAACCAGCTAATTGTATTGAATGCGATTCGCTACGGAGCGCCCGAAGCATTTGACTTTTTGCTTCAGCGTTGGGATCGTCTGCGCGCTGCACCGTCTCGGAGCCAAAGCCACACGATCGATCGCACCGACCAATTTCGGGAATCGATCGAGAGGGAGTGGCAGAGCGTCTGCAAAGATGTCGAGTGGAATCCAGTTGCCGTACTAAAGGCAATGGAGTTCATCCTGCCCGCCTCGTCCGATTGGTTGCAAGGCGACCGTGGGTTGGACCATGGAGTCTCGCAACCGCTTAGCGAGCAACGCTACTGGATGCGAGCAGTCAACGAAGCGATTGAACCAGATGAAGTTCCTGACCAAAAGGTCCTTCGTGACGAACAGGAATGGCTGAACTCGCACCATGCAAATTCAGCGTTTGTCACTGGCCTAGCGAGCGAGACTGAGTACAGCAGTGTCTGGGTAAATTTGGCCACAAAGGGATTCAAGCTTCCAGCGAGTGACTGCCCTTTATTGCTCACACAGGTATTCGATCGAGTCTGTGATTCTGGCGTGTCGGCAAATGTGCGGACAGGTGGACTATTCGATGTTTGGCGAACCCTCAATTCTTTCACCGAGTCGGCGGAAGTACGGCGGTCTTGGCTTGAACAGCATTTCGTCAAGGCATCTAAGGTGAGTTTACGCATGGCAAGTGACTTGTGGCACTGGTTTCGTGTGAATGAACACGGAGGTACCGAAGTCAAGCGAAAAATCCGTGAAGCACTAATCGATGCCGTAAGGGGAAGCGTTACTTCAGGCGATCAGCTGAATGCACTACTGGATCCTGAGCACCTTTACACGCTGTACCATCTGATTTTCGATTCAGGTGAGGATCGTCGAGACTTAGCCGAGGTTTTCGACGATTGGGGCTGGATTCGCAAGCCAATCCTTGAGGGGCTGCAAGCAGGCCATGTTTCCGTCGCAATTGCCACGCTGATTCTCTGTTCTGACAGAGACGGTGGAGAGCGAGTTTCTCCACCTCGAGTCAATCGCGAAGTTTTCGTTTCCCTATTCGGTGATGATAGCGAGCAGGCGGTCAAAGCATTGCAGCGTTTTGAGGCTTCTGAGAATGAAGCAGAAGCACGCATCAAAGAATTTGCGACTTCAGCCCGTCACGCTCTCGATACCACCCAGGCCGAAGGTGCTGTGATAGAGGATTCCACTTATTCAGATCCAACTGACACGGCAGAGGATGAGGATGAGTGACACATCGACTCGGCCCCCATCTAAGGACGCTGACGCAAATACGGAGAAGGCTGTCATCGCCGGAATTAGATT
>JAGQPO010000311.1 GCA_020426665.1 Planctomycetales bacterium | reverse complement strand
TCACGGCGACACCCGGGGAACCAGGCCCCGAAACGGAAACGCCCCGATAAGAATGGCCGATTCGCGCCGGCTTTGGAGGCATCTCACCTTGCCAACGAATCACCGCGGCGCTACCAATAGTGCATGACCATTACGTCCAGCCGCAACCGATTTGACGACTATCGCGAAACCGTCCGCAAGCGCAATGCGGACAAGGTCCGCCCCACGGGGCATCACGGCGCCGACCGTAGCGGCCAAAAACTGGGGGAACGCGACCGGGGATTTTTGGAACTGATTGGCGAGTTTTGGAAACTCGTCGGGCCACATCATCGGCAAATCATTTTGGCCCTGTCCCTGTTAACGTTCGCGATCGGACTGCGTCTGATTCCCCCGATCGGAACCAAACTGGCAATCGACTGTGTGCTGACGGAGCCCGCCAAGCCGCTTCCGTGGTGGATGGAATCGATGGAATTGCCCGGCGACAAAATGCAGCGACTGATCTGGATCGCCGTTGCCGTCGTCATCATGACGATCGTCGGGACCTTCGTTCATCTGGTCAGCCGCTGGACGGCGACCAAGTCGGTCAACCAATCGCAAATCACGATCCGTCGACGTGTGTTTGAACACGCGATCCGACTGCCGTTGGGAAAGGTGTATGACCTGAAATCCGGTGGCGTGGCCAGTCTGATTCGCGAGGACGCCGGCGGCGTGGCCGAGTTAATTTTTTCGATGCTTTACAACCCTTGGCGGGCGATCATCCAGTTTGTCGGCAGCTTGATCATTTTGGTATTTGTCGATTGGAAACTGATGGTCGGCGGTCTGTTGCTACTGCCGATCGTTTGGGTCACTCATCGGACATGGATCAATCGCATTCGTCCGCTTTACCGAGACATTCGCAAACAACGTCAAAGGATTGATGCAGGTGCAACCGAAACGTTTGGCGGCATCCGCGTTGTAAGAACTTTTTCCAGATCGCGCAGCGAATCCAGTAAGTTTGTTCGCGAAGGCGGATTCCTGGTTCGACAACAATTGTTCACTTGGTGGTGGACACGAATTATCGAAACGATTTGGGAAGTCATCATCCCGCTCGCATCGACGGGACTGTTACTGTACGGCGGATACCAGATCATCCAAGGCGAACTAACACTTGGTGATTTGATGATGTTCCTGGTCTACCTGACCATGTTGCTTGACCCCTTGGCGACGATCGCCGGCAGCGCCGTCGTGTTTCAAAACAACCTTGCCGGACTGGATCGCATCCTGGAGGTGCTGGAAGTCGACAGTGAACTGCCGACAAACCCCAATGCCGTCCATGTCAATAAAGCATCTTCGGCCGGGATGATTCAGATCAGCGATTTGACGTTTCGATACCCGGGCACAGAAATAAACGTCTTACAGAACGTCTCACTGGAAGTCGCGCCCGGCGAAACGGTGGCGTTTGTCGGACGCAGTGGAGCCGGAAAAACCACATTAACCAACCTGATCGCTCGCTTTTATGATCCCTGCGAAGGCAGTATTCGATTGGACGGACGCGACCTGAGAGATATCAATCTGGAGTCCTATCGCGGATTACTCGGGATCGTCGAACAGGAAGTGTTCTTATTCGATGGAACGATCGCCGAGAACATTTCGTACGCTCGGCGAGATTGCAGCATCGACGAAATCGTTGCCGCCGCCACGGCTGCGGCCGCACACGAGTTCATCGAGAAGCTGCCCGATGGCTACGACAGTGTGATCGGCGAACGCGGAGTCAAACTTTCCGGCGGACAACGCCAACGACTCGCCATCGCACGTGCTATTCTCGCCGACCCGAAAATCTTGATCCTGGATGAAGCCACCAGTAATCTGGACAGCGAAAGCGAGCAATTGATCCAGCGATCTCTGGAAGACCTGCTGCAAGACCGAACCGCATTTGTGATCGCCCACCGCTTGAGTACGATCCGTAACGCCGACAAAATCGTCGTACTGGAAGACGGCCGGATCGTCGAAGTCGGATCACATGAACAATTGCTCGATCGCAACG
>JAGQPO010000310.1 GCA_020426665.1 Planctomycetales bacterium | reverse complement strand
TCAAAGACGACGTGATGGGCGGGGTTGTCGTCCGCATCCCACAGTGATTCGAAATTAATGATTCGCGAACCAAAATCATCAAGTTACATTTTCAACACCACCACGGATTTTATTTCACCGATGACGCCTCAACAAATCGAACTCGTCCAATCGTCTTGGGAAAAAGTCAAACCGATCTCGGAGCAGGCAGCCGAACTTTTTTATGGCCGGTTGTTCGAATTGGACCCATCCTTGAAGCCGCTATTCAAAGGCGACATGAAGGAACAGGGTAAAAAGCTGATGGCAACTTTGAACTTGGCCGTTACGTCACTGACGCGTTTGGAAGACATCTTGCCCGCCGTCCAAGATCTGGGACGAAGACACGTCAAATACGGCGTTCCCGACGAGAGTTACCAGACTGTCGGTCAAGCGTTGTTGTGGACGCTCGGTCAAGGTCTCGGCGACGCCTTTACCGATGATGTCAAGCAGGCTTGGACGATCACGTACGTGACACTCAGTAATGTGATGCTGGACGCCTCACACGAGATGGAAGTCGAGGAGGCTCCGGCAGAATAAAAAAAGCCGCTTGCGATCGTAATCACAAGCGGCCTCGATGCTTCTGTTTGGTCCTAAATTAGAACTGCCATTGGAACTGCGTCCAGAAGAAGTCGGCGTCCGCATTGGTCGGGACGCCCGGCGTCGTGTCGTAGTAGGCTCCCGCATTGAAGTGCGAGTAGCCGACGGCGACGTTGGTGCGCGGGTTGATGTTGGTTGTGAACATGATGTCGATTTCCTGTCCCAACTCTTTGTCTCCCGCGGCGTTGGCAGCGTTGAATGGAGCCATCGTCACACCGTACGGCGTGGTGCTTTGGTCCAAGAAGAAGTGGTGGTACCACAACATCAGGTTGACCTTGCTGCCCAAGACCGGCGTGATGAATTGGGCGTTGATGTCGTTGATGTTTCGACGCCCGAATAGGTCCATGAAGCCAAGGTACTTGTGGGCCAGAGGGAACAGGTGGTCAAAGCTGTCGTCTCCGCGAGCCGCGGGAACGTCGTTACCACCGGATGCCCAGTCGTACCAAAACCAAACCGTCGGGTTCCACTCACCACATCGGGTGCAGATGCTCAATTGGCGTCCCAATCCCCCGGTGAAGAATCCGGCGCTGTGATCACCGAAACCTGGACTGTTGGTGCCAAATTGGACACCGCCTTCCATTGCGTACAACGCTCCGCCATCGGTTTTACCGGCGACGCGGCTACCGAGTGTGTGATAATCGAAATTCAGGATGTCATCGCTTAGGCCCAAGTAATAGGCGTCAACGGTGCCCAGTGCGGTTGAACTGTTACTGGCATAGACTCCGTAAAAGTCGATGTAGGGGTTTGCATCATCGATCTTGTCTTCGGTGGCTGCGTTGCGATTAACCGTGTTGACGAAAAATCCGTCGACCGTCCAGTCATCGCCCTTGTAGGTACCGCGCACACCTTGAAACGTACGACGAGTGTTTGCCCAATCCAATGGAGAAACCAATCGCTGGTCACCAAACAGCAGTTCCTGACGCCCGACACGCAGCATCAAGGAGTCCGTCAGATTGGTGTCCAAGAACAGGTTCTGCATTTCACCGCGGTTCTCTTCGATCGGGCGGTTGTTGAAGGTTTCTCCGCCCGAATCAGCGTACAAGTATTCGCCGTAGACTCGGAAGATATTGTTGACACGATAGTTCGCAAACATGCGGTAACGTGTCAGGAAGAAGTTATCGTCGTTGCCGGTAAGACCCAGACCGCGAAAGTTATTTTCGTGGTGATAACGCATCCGGGCTTCGCCACCGACATCCAGTTTTCCGCCCATCATCCCTTTCAGCGAATCGCCGAAGAACGACGGACCGTCGTAACAAGGGTCGTTCAAGTAGCTGTAGTCGTTTGCGTAGAAGACGCCCTTGTATGCGCCCTTCATCGCGGCGGTTGCGGCTTCCTTTTGCTTTTTCGTACAGCACGGCGTCGTGCAGCAGTTGCAACTCGTTGCCGGTGCCGTCATCGTCGAACCGGCATCAGCCACCGGCATCGGGACGTCAGCCGGCATTTCGACCGGTACGGGTTGCGGCGCATCGGTTAGCGGTGCTTCGGCATCTTGGTACGACACGTACTGGTCGGCGACCAACTGCACGTCGCCGCGGATATCGCCGGCTGCGTCAACGACAACCGTGTCCACAAGCGTGTTGGGGGTTTCAGCGATTGCGGCGGGGGCGGCTGCAAAACCAGCCAGAATTGCCAGCGCAAGTGATCGCCGGCGAGCCTGTTTTAATGGAGGCATCTCGTAGGACTCCTTCCTAACGGAATGGGTGAGGTCGCCGCGATTTCTGCGGCAAATAAGTAAATTCGAGGTTCCCAGCTCGAGAATGAGAGGAATCGAGCACTCCGCCGTTTGCTCGCATTTGATCTCAACCAATCCGGGTGAACATCCGTGTCGGCCCCGGCGAAACCGACCATCATGCTTTGCAGTATCGTCTCGAAGCGGACGAGGATTCCCAAAGAATTTAATGGTCCGTGCGCAAACCGGGTAATCGTTAAAGCCCGTCGCGACAACCTTCGCTGCGTCGTCCTTCCCCCCCCGCCCCGTTCATAGGCAGACCCTGACGAGAGTGCCAAGAATGGTGGCAACCGAAGTCTGGCTCGTTTGCTGTTCTAAGCTCGGATGCTCAAGACGGCGACAGATTAGGGATCACAGTCTCACTTTAAGTATCGACTGTGTAACCGGGCTCACACGTTGTCATTTGAGACATCTATTGACGGCAAAGTTGGCACATCACGTGCGAGCAACTCGCAACTCAAAGCGTCCCTGATTGAACGCTGAACGGCTCGGTAAGGCGGTACCGGTCCAGAATCAAAGGGTTTTCCTTTTGATCACCGAACCACTTTCCCGGAGTTTTTCCCCGTGCTTTCCCGACAAATGCGTCGCTACGGTTTCCGTTGTGCGTCTCTCGCAATCCCCTTGGTCGGCATCCTGCTTATCTTAGGCGGTTGTTCCGATTCCGAGATTTCCATGGAGGACCTTGAGGCCGCGGCCGCCAAACTGGAGTCAAGTACGGAGCCTGCCGCGGGTGCCGATGGTGCCGTTGCGGAGATCTTGGACCTCGAAAAAACGGATCTGCTGTTCGGTTTCATCAAGCTGACGGACTGTGCTCCGTTGGTTATCGCGAA
>JAGQPO010000309.1 GCA_020426665.1 Planctomycetales bacterium | reverse complement strand
TGAATTCGTCGACGGATCGTACATTGGCTTTGGTGGGGCATTTCAAGTTGACGTGGCTCGTCCATTCTTGACACCTAACCCATTTCCTTCGGTGTCGTCGGGCGGCACAACAATTCCATTGCCGGTCGATGGTGAACTTTCTGCAGCAACACAGTGGGCGGTCGGCATCTTCAACTCGGCCACCAGCAATCCATCGATTGCCCACCAGCCGAGCGATACGATCGACTTGTTGTATATCAACGCCCTCAACGCACCGCATTGGCAGCAACTTACCATCGATCTAGACGGTGTGGACTTGGCGGCGCTTGGTGCGGGAGAAAACTGGACCACCGACTGGACCGCCGCGGTGCTGTCGGCGGCCGGTCAGCAATGGGCATCGCAATTACCCACCCAATTGCTTACTCCGACACGGGCAAGTCGCGCTGAGGGTGCGGGCTCGGCAAGCAACGAGAATCCGGCGGAACATGATGGAGGAATGGACCTTGATTTCGCCAATGTCGGTACGTTTAGCGAGCAGATTGGACACTTCAACAGTTTAGAGCCGGTGACCACCGAAACGTCACCGGCACCCGGTATCTCAGTCCAAAACGTGACCAATTATGGCAACGGGTTTCACGTCGACATCGCCCCGCCGACCGCGAATCTGGCTCTGTCACCCGAACTTCAGGAACTGACGCAAAAAGGGTTGTTGGCCTACGCACTTACAACCGCCGATGCCACTGACCAAGGAGATTGGGATACGCCGCTTCCTTTAATCAGCAAATCCCTGGGTGATTTGGTTAACCCGGGAAGTCTCGTCCAGCAAGGATTGATCCAGGCCGTTACGGACTATTTTCAGTCCACAGTGATGCCCACCAGTGCGGGACTTTTGGACGCGATCGAAACGCTTAATACCAGTGTTGAAAACATCGATCTTTCTTTGTCGTCCACCGGCGGTTACCAGCTGCTTGGCGACGGCATTCCGGGCTTGCTCTATGAAGTTCAACTGAACGCGTCAACGAATCTTTCCGACCTGTACTTGGCCATTGATCAAGCGGCGGCTGAACTTGGGATCGAGTTTCTGCACGCCATCGAGGGCAATCAGGCAAGCACCGGTAATGTGGGATCATCGACGAAAGTTCAACTACCTGATGCATCGGATCTCGACTTTGCGTTGTTGGCCGCGGCGATCGAGCAGGGCAAGGAGATCCGCATTGCACTGTTGCGGCCTCAGGGGTCCGGATTGGACAAGCAGTCCTATTCGGCGCTGATTACCGAGGTCGACACAAGTAACAAGACGGTGACCTTGGACCGGCAAGTGGTCGTCGCTCAAGCATCTCCTGCGAAATACCACCTTTCGTTCGCGCTACCGCCAACGATCGATGTCGCGGTTGACGTTCAATTGAGTTTCGAATTCGGCGTCAGCCTTAAGGAGGGACTGTCCGATGACGAACGTTTCTTCGTCAGGCATCAGGGGCAGAATGCTTTTCAGATCGGTGTGTCCATCGATATCGATGCATCGGACAATGTGGAAAGTCAAATGGCGGTTGGCTTTCTCGGTCAGATCGATGCGATCGTTCAGAACTTGCAGATGGAGGCATCGGCGCCCTGGGTTTGGTTGAACCCGGATTCCGATTCTCTGGGTCGAATCACCTATGCGGAACTACGAGAGACGCCGATTCAGCAAATCGTGGATACGCGAGTTAATTCGTCGGCGTCGGGAAGCATCAGCGCCACTGCAATTCTGGGAGACTTTTATTCGCCGGGAGCAGTCGTGTCACTGGCGACCGCAGCCGATGGCACCATCACGTTGACTCCCGATGATGCGTTTACCGAGTTCACCAATTTCAACCGTATCGCCGCGTCAGAGTTCTTCTCCATTATTCGACAGTCATCGGATATCGTTGACGAAGTTGCGAGAACACTAGACACACCGATTCCATTCGCCGGAGGCTTGACGCTCGGCGAACAAATTCGCCAGACGACGATCGGTGGAAACGCACCTTTTAACAATGTCTTTAAGTGGGTTGACTTTGCGGACGATGTTCTGGCGCGTGCCGGCAATCCACTTTTGCGAACCGCCCAAGGCATTGAAACGCTGCTGAAGTTCTATGTCGATTCATCATTTAGGGCGACATACGACTCTGCTTCAGACGACTTGCTGTATGCCTACCACTTGGAACCCAAAGACAGCAAAGTGTTTCCGTTTCTATGGACGGCGCCGACCCCGCCGGTCCTCGCACTTTCTTTCTCCTGCAACGTCGAAATGGACGTTGAAGCGTCTATCGACCACGCAGTTGGAGTGAATATTGGCAGCGATGTGGTGACTCCTGAGGTCGATGATTTAAGGTTTAGTGGAAAGATCGATCTCCGTGGTGACGGGATCAGTTACACGGGACAATGTTTTATCGTCGGTTGCGGCGGTCCGATCACAGGTGGTCTGGCAAATGGTGACTGGGCCACGATCCCGTTCTCCGGCACGCTGCCGGGAACGACGGGACCTTCATCGGGTCCATCGGCGGTTCCTGCTCCGCTGGAATCTGCGGACGATCCTGTCGAAGCAGCTTTTGGGGCTGGCAGTCTGCATTTGATCCTTGGCGTCGAATTTGATCCGCAGTTGAAAGGCGTTGTCCTTGGTCCCGACGCTCGGATTGAAATCATCTGGCCCGAGTTTCCCTCCGGCGTCGCTGAACTGAAATTGGTGTCAGAGAACTTTGGGGCTCCGGAAAACGCAGTCCCGCGCGTCGAGTTGCATGGGCTGGATCCGTTGTTGGGCCTGGCAGACCTGTCGATGGATGACTTGCTTGACGCACTCCGCGAGTTGGTGGATCAGCTCAGCCAACTTGAGCAATTCGCTTTCCTGCAGCAAAAACTGCCCGTCATCGACAAGAGCATCAGCGATTTGATAGGCGTGATTGATTCACTTGCCGACCGAATCAACGAGGTCGATCCAGCCCAAGCCCTTCAGCTGTTCGAGGTCGAACTGGAAAAGGCTCTGGGACTCACTCCCGATAGCCCACTTGTCGAATTGCGGCTGAATAACCATTCGGTCGACATTGATATTCGATTCTCAAATGATTTGTCGACCAGCCAGACACTCAATTTGGATATCACAGAACTGGTGGCTTCTCTACCAGGAGACTCACCCGCCAAAGCCGTCTTAGAACAATTTTCCAGCCTGATCGATGCCGGCGGAAGTGCAAAGCTTGCCCTGCAAGCGGCTGCGGTTCTTGACTTGAGATTCGGCATCGATACAGATCGATCGAGCGCAAACTACCTGAATCCATTTGTCTACGACTCCACCGGACTGTTCTTTGATCTTAAAGCGACCGGCAGCGAGATGGGATTCACCGCTGACATCGGTCCTCTTTCGTTTGCGATTCGCGACGGGAGTGCGGTGATCGACGTGGACGGAGTCGGCGCGGCAACCGATCCGGCAAGTTTCTCAGTCTCGTTGACCGATAACGACGGTATTGCCGACGGCAAGATCTACCTGTCCGATCTCAGCTTTTCGACGGACCAGGTGGACGTGAATTTGGCCGGCGGAGCCAACGTGACGCTGCCGATGTATTTTCCAACCGAAACGGACTATTTCGGTGACTTGGCGATTTCCATTAACAGTATCGCCAATTTCTTAGATCCGGCCTATGTCGATCCGCCCGGCGATCCCAACGTCGTGATCACCACGCCCGATATCGCCGCGGCGCTGGGTGAGTTTGACTTGCTGGACAACATCGGAGCTGTTGTCCAGGGTGTCGACTTTGCGCTTGCGGGACTGCAAAACCTGCTTGGCAATGACATCCTGAATACGAATTTGCCGTTGATCGGTAATCAGCTCAGCAAAGGCGCGGACTTGATCGGAGAACTCCGTGATGGAATCGTCAAGCCGCTCAAGGAACGATTGGCCGGACAACGAACAACAGACGTCATCGTCGATGTTCTGCTGTCCGAACTAGGACCAGGCAACCTCAACCTGATCCTAGACCGCAACGGTGATCAACGAATCGACGAAGCGGACATCGAAGCGGTGTTGACCCGCGATGCGAACAACAAAGTCGAACAAATCCAGTTCAATATGGATTTGGGGATTCGAAGAAACCTGCTGCAGCTTCCATTCGACCTCGGCATCCCGGCCCTCGCGATCGAACTTGACGGCGACGTGTCCGTAGATTTGGAACTGCTGTGGGACGATTTTGGTTTCGGATTTAGCCTTACCGACGGATTCTATTTCGATACGTCAGCCGCCAATGACATTCGCTTGGGAATTGACGCGACGCTTCCCGATTTCCAGGCAAGTGGAAGTATTGGATTCCTTAATCTTGCAGCAACTGACAACGGTTCTCGACTCGGCGGTGAAATCTCGCTTAGCTTTAGCGACGGCAATGACGACAAGGCGACGCTGGGAGAGTTGGGTGAAGTCTTTGGGTCGATTGTTGTCGATTATGGCTTGAGTGCCGACGTCAACCTGCGTCTGACCGCCAACATGGGTGACAATTCGGCGTTTCCAAGCATCGGTACCGACTTCATTGTTAGCTGGGCACTCGCCGGGGATGGTGCCGGCAGTCCGACGGTTGAGTTTGCCAATGCGGAACTTGCATTGGGTTCGTTTCTGACCGATTTCGCCGGTCCGATCATCAAGCAAGTCGATTTCATGCTCCGGCCTCTGCGGCCTATTTTGGACAAGCTGCAGGAAGGCATTCCAGGCCTCTCCGACGTCGCTCCCGGATTAAACCAGGACCAGATTCCCGGCGTCAGCGTGTTAGATGTCGCCAATGCCTATGCGGGGAACAATCCGTGGGTGATACTCGCGACCGTCATTGCAAAGGTCGACCAGGCGATCCGAACGGTTGAAGGGCTGGATTCGGGCAATGCCGTCTTAAACTTGGGGTCGTACCGGATCTACCAGGATCCAACTGCCGTTGACTTTGATCCTTCAAAGCTCGATCCAACCGACATCATCAACGCGGTCAATCTGGACAGCCTTCCTGATGGTCCGGCCAAGGATGCCGTCAATCAGTTGGCCGGAAATTTGGTTGAAGGGGCGATCGCGGCTCAGACCGTCAAGATGGAATGGCCTCTCT
This sequence comes from Planctomycetales bacterium, assembly GCA_020426665.1. Lineage (GTDB taxonomy): Bacteria > Planctomycetota > Planctomycetia > Pirellulales > Pirellulaceae > Stieleria. Next base: position 10,112 of record JAGQPO010000309.1, on the reverse strand, counting down.
TTGACAATCCCACGACAGCGTTTCGGTTGCTGCTCGGCCAGGATGTCGACCTGTTTCGTTTGACCCTACCCGCAATCGATGCAAGTTTCCGACTTCCCGCCGTACCCTATCCTGCATTTGGTCCGTTGGACGTCCGATTCAAGGGATTCTTGGACGTTGAGATCCCTTCGCTGGTCTTTGCCTACGATACGTTCGGTATTCGGGAGCTACTGGACGGCGGGAACCTTGCGGATCTACTGGAAGGTTTCTACATCCGCGATGTGGATGCGTCGGGAGTCGACGTCCCCGAGTTAAAGTTCGCGGGTGAGATTTTTGTAGAAGCCAAAGTCGGCGGTAGTGTTTCAGGGGACATCGATCTTGGATTTATCAGCGGCAGTGCGGACATTACCGCAGAAGCCGGAGCCGAAGGAGGAATTACGGGCAACGTTGTCCTGGATTTGCGCGACAACAACGGAGATGGTCTCGTTCGAACATCAGAATTGGCGGCCAACGGATCCGGCAATCCGTTATGTATTCTTGATTCCAGTGGTGTGATCACCGGTGGGCTGAGCGCCTATGCGACGTTGTCCGCGGAGGTCGAAGTCGACAGCATCTTTGGATCGTACACGGAGTCCGAAACGGTTTTCGACGACTCGAGGGACTTCGGGTCGGTTGAATTATTCAACTTCGATAACGTTTGTCGGGCGAGCGTTAGCGTGCCGATGCCTGTACTTGCAGGCCTATCCGGTGACGGAACCTTGTCACTTAACATGGGGCCTCGTGCCGACCAGCGTCTGGAAGTCAACACCGCCGACGGCAACGAAGAATTCTCCATCTCGTTTGTCTCTGGCACGGCTGATAATGCAACGGTCACGGTGTCAGCACTTGGATACAACCAAACCTACAGCGGTGTTCGAAGAATCGTTGCCGACGGCGGGTTGGGAAATGACAAGATCGTTGTGCGGCCCGATGTTCCCGTCCCGGTCAGTCTTTCTGGCGGCGATGGCAACGATGTCATCACCCATCTGGGCAGCGGAGCCGGAACGCTTTCCGGTGACGCGGGCAACGACAACATTCTTGGTAGCGGTCAGGGAGACACGATTCGCGGCGGATCCGGGAATGATGAACTGCGCGGCCGCGGTGGAGATGACTCGATCAGCGGGGGCAGTGGACGCGATACGATCCACGGCGGCACAGGTGAAGATACGATCTCCGGCGGCGACGACGACGACACGATCTTCGGTGGTGACCACAGCGACACGATCGATGGCGGCAGCGGTGATGATGAAATATCCGGTGAGGGTAGCGGTGATGTACTGTCCGGAGGAACGGGCGACGACACGATCTCTGGAGGATCCGGCGATGATACGATCGCCGGCGAGTCCGGTGACGATGAACTGATCGGCGGAGCGGGATCCGACACGATCACCGGTGGCAGTGGAAACGATCAAATCAGCGGCGATGCCGGCAACGATGACCTGAGCGGGGACAGCGGTAATGATGAACTGTTCGGCGGTGAGAACAACGACACACTCAGTGGCGGTTCCGGCCAAGACAAATTGCAAGGCGACGCCGGAAACGACACGCTATCGGGAGGCCGTGATGCGGACATCCTGCGCGGCGGACCCGACAACGACTTCTTGGAGGGCGACTCGGGAGACGATGAACTGTTCGGTGACGCCGGCGAAGACACGCTCGACGGCGGATCGGGAGACGACATGTTGGACGGCGGTTCCGATTCGGACACGCTATTTGGCGGCACAGGTGCAGACGAACTTGATGGCGGATCGGGTGATGACACTGCCGAAGGCCAAGACGGAGCCGATACGATTCAAGGCGGCGCTGGAGCTGACAATCTATTCGGCGGCCCGGGAAACGACCTTCTTCAAGGTGGGATGGGCAACGATACCATCAACGGCGGCGATGGAAACGACGAACTTCAGGGTCAGGCCGGCAGCGATCGATTGATCGGCGGCTGGGGAAGTGATCAGATCCTTGCCGGTTCCACCATCGAAGGCAAAACCGGGCGCGGTGACCTGAACAGGATCTTCGGCGATACTGAGAGCCTGTCCGAAATTCCATTAGGCGATCACTCGGACGAAATCTTCGGCGACGCCGGGCATGACGAAATCTTCGCCGGACCAGGAAACGATGTTGTCATCGCCTATGCCGGGTCAGACCGCATCGAAGCAGGAGCCGGCAATGACACGGTCACCGCAGGAACGGGCAGCGATACCCTGGTCGGTGGCGGCGGTGCAGATTTCCTTTACGCAGGCCCGACCGACAATGGTGGCGGATCTGCTGACGATGTGAACGTCATCTATGGCGATGATCTACCAGGAACGTCCACTGGATCTCCGGGCGCGGATGTGATTCGCGGCGATTGGGGCCGCGACGAGATCACTGCGGGCGACGGCGCTGATGACATCGTTGCGTTTTCGGGTGATGACGAAATCCGCGGAGGCAAAGGAGCGGACACGATTCAAGCCGGTGCCGGCGACGATTCAATCTGGGCCGACGACTTGGAAGACACCGCTGGAGGCGATGACATCGTCGTGGGTGATCTTGGTGAAGACCGAATCTACGGAGGATTCGGCAACGACACGATTTACGCAGGCACCGTTGCGGGTGGCGATTTCGGCGACACCGCCAGCAACTTCGTTTGGGGCGGGCCCGGATCGGACATGCTTTTCGGAGGTCGCGGCAGAGACATCATTCGTGGCGAACAGGGGCCGGACTCCATCGATGGCCGGGAGGGTGACGACGAACTGTACGGTGATTTGGTTGACGACGCCGTTGGTTCGCCCGACACGCTGCTGGGCGGACCGGGCGACGACTTGCTCAACGGAGGCGCCGGACAGGATTATCTGGACGGTGGCGCCGGTGATGACGATGTCTTCGGAGGGGACGATAAAGACAAACTCTTCGGCGGACTCGGCAACGATTATCTGGATGGCGGCAATCACGACGACATCATCTATTCGGGAATCGGTTTTGGATTCAACACGCTGATCGGCGGACTTGGTGACGATGAACTTGTCAGCCAATTCGGCAGCAACGTTCTTTGGGGCGGATTCAAGGCATTTGATGTCAGCCAAAACCTGGAACTGGTCAACGCGCCGACCAGCAGCGTCGATGGCGAAATCAACGACGGCGAAGACACACTTCGTGGCGGACCGTTTGGGGATTGGCTCTTCGGCGGCGGGGAAACGGATTATCTGTACGGCGGCGGAGGAGCCGACTATGCCGACGGTGGCCTGGGACGCGACGAAATCTACGGAGAAGACGATGGCGACGTGCTTCGCGGTGGTCGGGACGACGACCTGATTCGCGGTGGTGCGGGTATTGATCAATTATTCGGTGACCAGGGAAGCGACCGGCTGTTTGGTGACCAGGGTGCGGCCGACGGGACTCAGGAAGGACAGAAGCTGTTTGGAGGCGAAGGGATTGACTTCCTTTATGCCTATGCGGCCGTCGGTTTGGCGCCGACCGACGCGGACGCTTTGGCGTTGGAGCTCACCCGGATCGGAGACGAGCTTCACGGCGGTCCCGACGGTGATTACCTGTACGGTAACCTCAGGAAGGAAACGCTGTTCGGCGACGGCGGTGACGATTTCATTCACGGCGATTATCTGGCCGGCCCACTGTATGCCGAAAACACGTCTCCAAGTCTGATCGGCGCGGACGACAAATTGTTTGGTGACAGCGGCGAAGACGAATTGCTGGGCGGTGGCGGCCGAGACGAATTGTGGGGCGGCGCCGACTCCGACCGCCTGGAAGGCCAGAACGGACATGACCGAATCATCGGCGGTGGCTGGATCGACGTGATCGTGCTCGACACATTTATCGATGTCCCCGCGGATCGGCTAGATGAACTTGAGTTAGGTGACGAATACGACGGTGACTTCAAGAACCGGCCGACCGACACAAACGAAGTGGCTGCGGCAACCGATATCTTGCAAATCGATGGAACCTCCGGCAACGACACGATTGAATTAACCGCCGGAGCCAACGAGACGCTGCAGATCAATTTCAACGGTCGAGAGATCATTTCGCAGTGGCGCGACGCAGACGGCGTTCCGCGAATCGAACAGTTCCGCGTTTCCGGTTTACTTGGAAATGACACCTTGGTCTTTAATCCTGCATTGGACCTGACGGATCTTGCCGATCGAAGCAACGACTTCGTGGCCGTTCTGGACGGTGGTCCGGGAGACGACCGCCTTGTCGGAACAATTGCACGTGACCAGCTTGACGGCGGCCGCGGCAATGACACCGTGATGGGGCTTGCCGGCGACGACCGACTTTGGGGCGATTCCGGAAACGGCGTCATCAGCGATGTGGACCACCTGTTTGCCGGACAAGGTAACGACGACTTGATCGGAGGCCGCGGCAACAACTTCTTGTACGCCTGGTCGTTCCATCCGGCGGGGGAGTTCTCAAGCGATTATCCGACCTACGCCAGTGTCCCGCCGACGCAATTCGGCGTGTTTGTCGACTCGGCCGGAAACCTGTACGACAACGATGGCGGTGGTGCCTATCAGCGTGAAGATACCGGGCTGAACCGGGTCCTGGGAAGCGATCAATACGACGAACTCTATGGCGGTACCGGGATCGACTTTCTGTATGGCCGCGAAGGTGACGACAGGTACTATCGAGCCGATGGAAGTACGTTCGAGTCGATGGACGGCGGATTGGCCGGTGACGCGTGGAAACAATACGCGCGCGAATCAAACAAGGTTTGGTACGTCAGCGGTACGAATGCAAACGACGTGATCTCTGTTGACTACGTGACCGAACCGGGTGTGCTTGCGGATCGTCACCTGGTCACGCGTCTGACCGAAAACGCAGGCAACTTCAGCTTTGCGGCGCAGCTACGTTTGGCTTTTGATGCCAGGGACGAAGATGGCAATCTGATTTGGCAGCCAAACGGCCAACTACTCGATGTACAAATGATCGGCGAACCGGCTGACCAGTCTGGTGTGTTGACGGATGACGCAGTGTTTACACTTCAAGTCGACGATCTTGCCCCGATCCAGATAGTAGTCGGATCTGAAATCACGTCGGACAATTCATCGCTTGGCGATCTGGCCGACGACATTAACGATGTCCTTCGGTCAAGCGGTCTCGATGATGGCGTGCTGGCACGAGTTCAAAACGGAGCCTTGCAGCTGCTGAATCGGCGCCCGTTGAGCACCGTCACCAAACGTTTGCAGATCACGGCGGCAAACTCAGTGACGATCGGTCAACTCGGCTGGTCGACGGATCTCAGTAGCTCGCTCTCCAAAGACGACCCCGAGTTCTTAAGCGGGTTGCTACCTCCGGAAGGCGACTACTTGGCCATTCTGATCGATGCACTTGGTGGGAACGACCAAGTGACAGTGGGACCGACGGTTCAAAAAACTGTTTGGATCGACGCCGGCCCCGGTGATGATCATGTGGAGATTCTGGCTGGCAACGCAATTCTGCCCGACTTGACTGAGCGAAACTCACGAAACGACGACTTCCAAAGTGCCGTCCCGCTCACAATTGATCCGATCGATGCCGGAGTTCGGTTGACGGGTCCGACGATCGATTCACCAAACGACAGCGACTGGTACACGTTCGAACTTTCGCAAGCACCGGCGACGGGTGATATGCTCTCACTTTCCAGCGCCGGCAACAATGACCGGTTGTCGCTGTTTGTCTATGAGCCGACAGCAGATGACAAGGTGAGACCGGTATTGACCGTACCCGACGGTGTCGACGCCACGACTGCGAATGATCAGTTTGCAAACGCCTATGTGATCGATGCGATCAGTGATTATCGTCGGATCAATGGTCTTACCCTGCATGATGCGAACGATGTCGACTACTTCCGATTCCAGCTGCCCCAAGATGGAACGTCCGCCGACCGCATCTCGCTGCAGAGCCTAACTTCGAATCTCAACGGAACGCTAACAATCACGCTGTTGGATGCTGTCGGAAATCCGTACACCAATGCCACCACATCACTCGATTACTTTGCTGGTACCAGCGGCGAAGAGCTGGCGGTTGTGCCACTGGAGGGTGTGCCTGCGGGTGACTACACCGTCCTGATTGAATCGTCCGGGATCGCTGCCGCATACCGCCTGATTCCCAGGTTAGCCAATTCGGTCGTCAACGTCATGGATCTGGGCCGGTCGGGCGATGATGCCCAGGTTTCTCTTGAATCCCTCGAGGCGGACACGAACTATTTGATTCATGTCGGTTCGCCGCAGGAGATTCCAACGATCTACGATCTGGAATTCAACTTGCATGGACAGGTTGCTCAAGAAGTATCGCTGGCGACTCGCACCGACGTCATTCGGCGAGACGTCATCCTGGGTGGGCCGGGACGCGATGTGCTTTCGGGAGGTCCCGGAGAAGATTGGATCTTTGGTGGTCCAGGCAACGATGTGCTAAGCGGTGGCTTGGACAATCAGGCAAGCGACTTGTTGTTTGGAGAAGACGGCGACGACATCTTCCAAGTCGTCACCTCATCACTTCCCGAACTGACGGGAACGGACGAACTTTTTGCGCCGACATACAGCGATCAGTTCATTGGTGGTGAAGGACAGGACCAGGTGTTGTTTCTGGGCCACGACTTGGATCGACTGGGTCAGCCTGTACCAGATCATGTTGCCATTCGCTACAAGTGCCGTCTGCACCGCTACGAAATTTCCAGCCTGGTTTGGGACATCGCGAATCAAGAATTCGTTTCCGAAGCCGGCGGCGCAGCAATGCTTTTTGGTCAGGCCGATGTCAACGAATTCACGCTTGATCGTAACGTTTCGTTCCAGATCGTTCTTGATGGCGACGATTCCAACCAGATCACAGTCACTCTGCCGCGAACCCTGATCGGTCCCGAGCAGCTGGAGGACCAACGAACGATCGCATCCCTGGCATCCGATTTGAACTCAGCCTTCACCAACGCGGGGATTCAGGGTCGTTTGGAGGCCTCCTTTGAAGAACGCCGTCTGGTGCTGCGCTCGACGAAGCTCGGTTCCGATTCATCGATCCAGGTCCGTGACGTGACTTCTGGGTATCTGCAGAAATACTTTGGATGGAGCGATGGCCAAATCGCAGCCGGGGCGACGGCTCAACTTCTGCAGCACTACGCGTTCTACCAAACGCGCGATGTCGAATCGACCGTGATCGATACGCGTGCCGGTAACGATGTGATTCATGCCGATCCCGGATACAAGTTCCCGGGAACCGAAAGCGAATGGGGATTCGCTGCCGGTGACTACCAGCAACGGGCGTTGATCTCAGCAATCGAAGTGCGAGGCGGCGAAGGCAACGACCAGATTTTTGGTGGTTCCCAGGACGACACATTGCTTGGCGGCGCCGGAATCGACTTCATCGCCGGCGGCGGCGGCAATGACGAGATCGACGGCGGCGCCGACGACGACCTGCTGGCCGGTGAAACCGTGCTCGCGCCGGACAGCTTCGAATGGGTGACACGCGGCGGCCAAACGGGATCCAACGACGTTGCTGCCTTCGCCGCACCGCTCGCGATTCAACCCGGAGTGACATCACTGGAAGGTTTTAACTTGCACATCGGCGACGAAGCCGATTGGTACCTAATCCCAACGCCCACCGCGCTCAACGCCTTCGGCGAAGCCACAGCCGCATTGTTAACCGACGACATGATCACCGCGATCGAAGTCGACGCCTCGGGCAACGACATCCTGCAAGGCGGCCAAACCATCGCACTCGCCTCCGCCCTTTTCGCCGCCGAGCAAATCAGCGCGGGCGATCCGCTCTCGATCACGCCGATCGAAAAATACTACGGAGTTCCGGAGTTTTACCTGCTGGCAATTCAACGCGACGACCCAAATGATAAAGATGAAGAGTTAACCGAAAGGCGTTACCGAATCGCCGTCGACCCCCAATTGGGTGAAACCATTCACGTCGACGCCTCCTTCGCGAGTTTCACCGTCACGTCAAGCGATCCGGCGTTCGTCCCGGCTGTCATACCGCTTGGTGACATCAATGAAACGGGCTTGTCTGGACAGCCCGACTATGTAGCGGCAGTTCGTGATTACACCGGAACCCCTCTCGATCAGTTTAATTATTCAGACGAGCCTCGGCCGGCCGACTTTCTGCAACGAAGCTATGTTCGAATTCAATTCCGCTCGTCGGATTCTACTGACCAGTTGGTAACGAGTGACTCACTGGAACTCGCCTTGCCGGCTCCGGTCATGCAGCCTTCGATCTTCGGCTCACAGAGTTCGTTTTCGTCACCGGGAGACATCAACGGTGACGGGTACGATGACATTGCGATCGCAGTCTCGCTTGTAGATCCTGCAAATGACCGGGGTTTCTCAAATGCCGGCGTGTACGTCCTGTTTGGTCGACCCAGCGGCCAATGGCCGACCGAACCCATCGACGTTCTTTACGATGCAGACGCCGTGATTTCGGATCATCGCGGACCTCTGAAGGTCAACATGGTACCGAGCCTGCACACGGACGAACTCGACGAGTTGCTGGTAATTTCAGAGACCGGAAAGACGGGTCTCGGTGAAGTCCATCTGTATTACGGTCGGTCCAATGCCGACTGGGCCAACGTTTCGGCTCCCGACCAGACTTACATTGGCGATACGGCGACTGCATTCCTGGATTTTTCAGACTCGACGGAGAAGGCAACCGTTTTGAGTTACGAATCGTCCGGCGATTACTTTGGTGCAGACGTCGCGGTCGAGGGAAATTACGTTTATGTGAGTCACGTCGGAGCATCGCTCGTCGCAGGATTCGATCGACGAATCGACGGGGCGCCGAAATTTGGCGAGTCACCTAGCATTCTCTTCAGCAGCCCCGAGCGAATCCCAGGTATTCCCGCTGACGATGCGTTCGGTTACTCAATTGACGTGTCCGAATCTTATGTCTTGGTTGGCGCACCCAATGCAACTTTCACCAATCAACAATCCGAGGTGCTACGCGGTGCGGCCTATCTCTTTGACCGGCATACGGGTGTGCTATTACAGACATTTCGCAGTCCCTCGGTCAATGGTCAGACTCAATCTCTGGAAGACGTGCCGCGACTGACCGGCGTCGAAGCCTTCTTCGGATTCTCCGTTTCACTTGCCTATGATGACGTGGTCATTGGCGACCCTAGCGCGGACGCCGGAGTAGGTGCCGCCTATTGGTTCGACGGCGAAACTGGTGACCTTCTGCAGAAATTCATTTCACCTTGGTCAGGGACTCGCGCGTTTGGTTTCAACGTTGAGCATTTTGAGAATCGGCAGTATTCCAGCGCAACCGCGGTTGTAGGATTTGGTGCACTGGGATCTTCGGTCCACATCATGACGGGGAGCCCATCCAGTTTTAGTGGCACAGTCAGTGACTATTCCAGTCTCAATCTGCTTGCGCCAGCAGACGATAACGCGACTGCGTTCGGCAGCGGATTGAAAGCGGTGGGCGACTACATCGTGGTCGGATCTCCATCGGCCGACGTTTCCGGATCCAATTCAGGCCGCGCTTATGCTTATGATGCCACCTTATTCGCGACGACGACAAGCAGTCCCGTTTATACATTTGATGGACCTGCCGCTGGCGCCCTGTTCGGATCGTCGGTCGATGGGTCGGGCAACGCGGTAATCGTTGGCGGTCGCACGGTCGATCAAACGCGAGTGTATAGCCTGATCGACGGCCAACCAGTCGACGGATCTTCCGAGCTCAATTCGTTCGGTTTCTCAAGCAATCCGGGATACCCAAACCTTGATGATGACGACCAGGCGACCTCTCTACAAGGAACCGCGAATCGATCATTGACCTCGATCGACACGAATGCACTAACGTACGGATCCAGGGTAGCAATGGACGGATCAACCTTCGTCATCGCACTGCCCGACGCGCCGATTTTTGAGTCGCTCATTTCTGCCGCAGACGTCGATCGCTTCCGAGACATCAATTCTCGGTATGAGATTGGGAATTCCAACGCCGATGCCGGTGGAGTCTTAGTGTTCGATGCAAACGCAGACGACAACGTGAATGCGGTCAACTCTACATTCGGCATTGGCGCTTTTCGGAACGAAAACTTTATGATAACGCGGTCTTCGAAGGAAGGTGATACCGCGATGTTTCTTCTAAACGGCATCACTGTCGAACTCGATCCGCCGGGCGGTCGCGTCGCG
>JAGQPO010000308.1 GCA_020426665.1 Planctomycetales bacterium | reverse complement strand
ACCGGTCGGCGTGGACATCAAGTGCAGCATGAGTTTGCTGCAAATGGATTTGCCCGCCGAGGCGATCGGTCCCACCGCAGTCCGCAAGCGAATCATCCGCGCGATTTGCAAACGTGTCCCAACCGGAGCGGGCCGAGGTCAGCGACATGCGCCGAAGTCGCGCCGAGTGGATGGGCGGTTGGGATTCCAGATTGCGACCGAAGGCGCAACCAAACAAGTATTGAAGAAGTTAGGTATTTCCAAGTCTTGGGCGGACGCCTGTGAAGACGCGTTTCATACCGCACCCGATGGCACCTCAGACACACTGGCCGCACGCCTGGAGCGAATGGGGCATACACGCGAGAAACTGGATCGGATCGAATCCAAGTATCGTCAGCTGGGCAGCTACGGCGGCGGCAATCATTTCGGCGAGGCCGAGGTGGTGCGTGTGGTTGATGAACCACGACAAATCGAGATCGCCAAAGCATTCGGATTGAAGGACGGCTGCGTCGCGTTTCTTTCACATTGTGGATCGCGCGGATTCGGCCACGACTTGGCCGTCGCACAGTTCCGAACTTTGAAGACGACGTTCCAAAAACAGGGGCTCGCGTTTCCGGCCGGAGACGCGCAACTGGTGTACGCCCATGTGAATTCGCCCGAAGGACGGGAGTACTTGTGCGACATGGCGATGGGGGCAAATTTTGCAACCGTCAATCATCTGTTGATCAACGAATTGGTTTTGGAAGCATTTCGAGAAGTGTTTCCAGGCGTCCGTGGTGAATTGGTTTACTTCATTTCACACAACATCGCGCGACAAGAACCGATCGACGGTCAGATGCAATGGGTTCATCGCAAGGGCGCAACTCGGGCGCTGCCGGCCGGCCACCTTCAGCTGACGGGGACGCGATTCGAAACGACCGGACATCCGATTCTATTGCCCGGCAATCCGCGCGACGGGTCCAGTGTGATGGTTGCCGATCCGGGAGCCGCGGTTTCGGCGTTTAGTGTCAATCACGGGGCAGGCCGCCGGATGAGCCGGACGAAAGCGAAAAAACAACTTTGTCAGCAACAGATCGATCAGGGGCTGGTTGACCATGACGTCATCAGCAATTGCAGCGTCTATCCCCGCGACGAAGCCCCCGATGCCTACAAGGATTTTGAAGAGATTTTACGGAGCGTGCGTCAAGCCGGACTGGCGACAGAAGTGGCAAGATTGAAGGCAAAATTTGTCATCAAAGACGGCGCCGCCGCGGACGATTAGAATGGACGGCCGACCGGGCGCGGTGTGATGATCGCGCGTCGCGTTTCTCGCCATTGCCGTCCACCAAAGCCCACAAATCAACGTGTCTGTTCAAATTCAAATTATTCCGCGCAAATGTCTGATCGGATTCACCGCGCTGTGTCAATTGCTGATCATCAGCGCCGCGTCCAACGGCCAGGATTCATCGTCTCGCAATTGGTCTGTCTTTGCGGGGACCGGTAAAGCCGATTCACCAATCGCCGTCGAAGACTCGGATCCAAAATCCGTGGCGTTACGAAACGTCTATGGCATCGAAGTCACCTCCCACGCGATCTATTTTAGTACCGTCGACGATCATTCAATCTGGAAATGTGATCACGATGGTACGTCGATCCGGCGCATCGCCGGGACCGGCCAACAAGGATTTAGCGGTGACGGCGGACCGGCGAACCAGGCGACATTTAATGCTCCCCACGAGATCCGCGTCGACGTCGCAGGAAACATCTTCGTCGCCGACACACGCAACCACTGCATTCGCCGAATTGACTCGGCTTCAGGAATCATCGAAACACTGGCCGGCGATGGCGTCGCAGGTTTCCGCGGCGACGGCGGCCCCGGCAATCTGGCCCGTTTTGATCAACCGCACAGTATCGTTCTGGACGGCGCCGGCGGGGTGCTGGTTGCCGATACCAAGAACCATCGATTGCGACGGATCGATTTGGAAAGTCGTCTCGTGACGACCGTGTCCGGCAATGGGCAACCAAAGTTGCCGACCGAAGGTCAGCCGGCAGCGAGTGTATCATTGTTTGGGCCAAGATCATTGGCGATCGACGAAAACGCGATCTGGCTTGTGCTTCGTGAAGGCAACAGTGTTTGGCGGATCGATCGATCAACCGACGCGATCCGTCGCATCGCCGGCACCGGAAAACAAGGACACAGCGGCGATGGTGAAGACCCGTTGTCGGCGACGTTTCGAGGACCCAAAGGAATCTCGGTTGATTCACTTGGCAATCTGTTGATCGTGGACACCGAAAACCATGCGATGCGTTACGTCGATTTGAAACGCAATCGGATTGAAACGATGGCGATCGATTTCAAGATGAAACGTCCGCACGGCACCGCGGTCTTGGTTCGTCCCGGAAAAAACGATGTCTATTTTGTTTCCGATTCTGAAAACCACCGCGTGTTGGCCGGTAAATAGTTCACGCCAGAACACGGGATAGGGCTTGGGAGGTTGACCCACCTTTTTTGACCTTATTTCCGCCTCACTGCTCCAGCCACGTCGGTTCACCGCTGCGGTGAACCGTCAGGTTGACACGGTGGCGATCCGGAGTGGTTACAATGCGCCGGCTTTTGAACTTTGCCTTTTGACTTGAATTACCCATCATGACCGTTGCACCGCGGCTGCCTACCACTCGCTGGAGCTTGGTCATTCGGGCCGGAGCGAATTCGGCCGATGCATTGACGCGGCAATCGGCGCGACAATCACTGGAAGAACTTTGTGCGATTTATTGGCCGGCGCTTTACGGGTACCTGCGTCGTCGCGGAGAATCACGTCAAGACGCCGAGGATTTGATTCAAGGTTTTTTTGCGAATCTATTGGAGCGTGATTCGATCGCATCGGCCGATGCATCTCGGGGGCGTTTTCGCGCGTTCTTGTACGCGTCGCTTGACCACTATGTGGCAAACGAGTTCCGCCGTGAAAATGCCATTCGTCGTGGCGGAAACACGAATACTTTTTCGATCGACCGTGGAACATTGGACGACGCTGATCGGACATTGACCACGATCGAAATCCCCGACAACACAACGGATCCGTCGGCACTGTTTGATCGCGAATGGGCGAACTGTTTGATTCGTCAAACCATGACCCAGTTGCAGCGCGAGTATCATGACAAGGGCAAAGGCGACTGGTTCGCGAAGCTTTCGCCGATGTTGACGTCGACCGACTTGACTTCCCAAGACCGTCAACAGATCGCCAAGGATCTGGGGCTTTCGGCGACAGCATTGAAGGTTGCCATCCATCGTTTGCGGGCGACGTACCGCGAACGGTTGCTGGATGCCGTCGCCCAGACGGTGGAGAACCCGGAAGACTGCGGCAAGGAGCGTCAATGGTTGTTCGAAGCACTGGGAAAGCCATAAAACAGGGGCACTGATCGCTAAACGCCAGCGCTGATTCCAATCGATTCGTGCCCGAAAACGGAATCTCTCACTCGGATCTATGTCATACCACTGCGATCAGGCGGGAGGCCAAAACACAGATTGCTGTTGTGTCAGCACCCACATCTCCATCCGGCGGAAAAATCGTACTCGAGCGTCTTTGCCCTCTTCGTCTTGCCGTAAAGATCGGACGAATTGACGACCGACGCCGGGGCCGTGTGGGCGTTGATCGGACGCGGGGCGACAAAAGAGGCTTGATCCAATCGACCGGATGGTTCAAGATCAAAAAACAAAGTGCGATAATGACGGTTTTGTTTGTTCGTACTCCGTTTGACGATAGAAAGCTATGCCAAAACCAATCTCGATCGTTGCCGAACGCGCGGGACAATTCTTTATGGGCCAATCGCCGATCCACCAAGCGATGATTCGGCTGACCAAAGCTTTGAACGAACTTGAGATCCCGTTCGCCGTAGCCGGAGCGATGGCGGCAAATGCGCACGGCCACAAAAGAACAACGGCCGACGTCAATATTTTGATTCGAAACGATGATCTGGAGCGTTTTAAAGAAAAAAAAATCGGTCTCGGTTGGGTAAATAAGTTTGAAGGTTCAATCAATTTCCGAGATGCCGTTTGCGGAATCGATATCGATACATTGATCGTGGGGGATTACCCAGGTGACGGGTTACCAAAACCCGTCTCATTCCCCAACCCAGAGACGGTTTCGGAAGTAGGCGACGATGGGATTCCTTTTGTGTCACTGAAGACATTGTTGGAATTGAAGTTGGCCAGCGGAATGACGGCGATGCACCGTATGCAGGACAGCGCCGATGCGATGAATCTGATTCGGGTCAACAAACTTCCACGTGACTTTGCCAAGTCGCTTGATCCGTACGTCGCCACGAAGTACGACGAATTATGGTCGGCGGCCCAGATTAGTGACGAACATTAGCGCATCATCAAAAAAGCCGTGGAGTATCGCCGGACACTGCGTGGCCGGTCCGGCCGACCACAGAGTGTTCGGCGACAAATGACGAAAATATAAAAGCGCTGTAGCCTCTCACTCGTATTCCCATTTCAAGATCCACGGATCGTCGAATTCTTTTTGCATCGATTTCAGCTTCGCTTTGTATCGTTCCAGCACATCGGAGTGTCCAGGACTGTCCGCAAGGTTTGTCGATTCGTTGGGGTCGGTTCGCATATCGTACAATTCAAATTCCGGACGCTGGACGTAACGTCCGACCGTCATTTGGCCATACGGAGCGTCATTGCCCTTTGCCAACTGGGCTTGCCAGCTGCTGGCCGCCCACAGGTCCGACGCAAACGGGTACGGCAGCGGATGGGCGATGTTCCAAATCAATTTAAAATCTTTGTCGCGAACGACACGCATCGGGTAATACATTTGGATCTCATGAAACGTATGCGACGCCATGATCGTGTCATGATGCGGCTGGCCGGGATCGGCCAGGACGTGCATCCATGATTTGCCGTGATACGAAACGAAGGGTTTGTTGCCGTTACGGTTCTCTTTGACCGCTTCGTTGCGTTCTTGCCAGAATTGTTTTGCATCCAGCGGGTTTTTGGGGCCGTTCGTTTCGGGATCCAACCCTCCGGCGAAGTCCAGCAAGCTGGGCGTGACGTCGATGTGGCTGATCATGGCATCGGTCGAAACACCGCGTTGCGATTGGTAAGGATCGCGAACGACAAACGGGACCCGCAGACCGCCTTCGTAGACGGTCGTTTTCCCGCCGGCAAACGCCATCCCGTGATCGCTCGTGAAAACAATCATGGTCTTGTCGAACAAGTCGGCCTCTTTCAGGATTTCGACCAGACGTGCAACCCCCGAATCGATTCGTGAACAGGATTGGTAGTACTGTGCCAGTTCTTCTCGCGTTTCGATCGTATCGGGCAAGAACGGCGGGACGATCACATCGGCGGGATCGAAGAAGACTTCTTTGACGCCGGGAAAGGATTGATGGTTTGGCTTATTTCCGAACAGGTTCGGTTTCAACGTTTGTTCGCTGGATTGGTCGATGCCGCCGCCCCGGTGTGGATCTGAGGTCGCAAAGTACAGAAAGAAGGGACGTTCGTCGATTTGATTGGTCAAAAACGCCCGCGATTTTTCAGCCATTTCGACCGCATTGCGAGTATTAGCATTCAACGTTGTTTCAAAGTGGTAAACCGCTTCCGGCGCGACGTGGTATTTGCCGATCAGCCCCGTGCGATAACCGGATCGTTCCATCACGCGAGGCAAGGCCAGTGAAACAACATCGTGGAACGAGGCAAACTTGTGATAGTGGTGCTGATGTCCAAATTGTCCGTTGCGATGATTGTGCAGCCCGCTCATCACGACGCTGCGGCTGGCGCTGCAAGAAGCGGTCGTCGCAAACGCATTGCGGAAAACAATGCC
>JAGQPO010000307.1 GCA_020426665.1 Planctomycetales bacterium | reverse complement strand
TCGTCGAAACTCTTGACGAGTTCCGCTACCGTAAAATCGAATTGGACGAAGCAGCCAATACGCGGCGGACATGGCACGCTAGTAGGTATGGCACGCTAGTAGGTATTGCTCATCACTTCCAACAGGGCCTCGAGCAGTTCTTCTTCTCCGACCTTGCCGTTGTGTCGGTAAACCACTTTCCCTCCCGGCGCGACCAGAATGGTATGTGGTTCGGGACCTTCCCACTTTGGATCGAGTGCCGCGATCAACGCATCAACGTCAGGATCGGTGAACAAGTAATTGTTCGACGTTCTTCCTTCGGCTTCCAGCGACGGCTTCAATCGTTTTGGCAACGCCGCGCGATTGGCGGCCAAGAATGCACGAACCCGATCACGGTTCTTGGGAAGATCAGTGCTGATCGTGATCAATTCAAAATCTCGCAGCCCCATTCGGCGCGACACGCGGGTCAGCCCTGGGAACTCTTCTACGCATGGCACACAGGAGGTCGACCAAACGTTGAACAAACGATATTTGCTGGTGTCGTTCTTTACCAATTTAGCGAGGCCTGCGGCATCGATATCATCCAATGTGATTTCGGCGGTCTGCCAATTCTTTTCGTCGGCTTCGACATTGACGATTTTTTCTCGCCACTTCGTGGAACAACCGAATGGATTTGTTTCGGGAACCGGCACCGGTTTGCCAACCAGCATCGCCATGACAGCGTCGCGGGCCTCCCGAGATTTGACCGTTGCTGGATCGGGATACCGCGAGTTATCCAATCGTCCTTTGTACTGAAGTTTTCTGTCGGCATCGAAAATGAAGACATGCGGAGTTGCCAAGCAGCCGTATTTCTTGGCCGTCGCCTGGGTCGCGCCGTCGTATAGATAGGGGAATGTGAACCCATGTTCTTGCGCGTACGGCGTCATGTCTTCGAAACTGTCATCGTATTTGGAATAGCCCAGCTCGTCGGGGCGCAGACCGTCGCCGGAATTCGGGTTGATCGCAACGACTCGAACACCTTTGCCATCGACTTCTCGCACCAGGTCCATAAACCGTGGGTCGTGCGCATGGCAAACGGGGCAATGATTGGACGTGAAGTACACGATTAATATTTTGCCGTCGGCGAAATCTTTGAGTGTCCAATCACGGCCATCGATGCCCGGCAGCTTGAAGTCGGGTGCTGCGTCGCCGATCTGCAAGGTTTGCATTCCGGGTGGGAAGTCCGCAGCGCTGGCAATTGATCGAACGGCCGCCGCGGGAGCGAAGGATAAAATCAACAGGGCAAGGATGGCTCTGGACATGGCGTCTACTCTTCTTCGAGAGAAAGAAGGGAATATTCAAATGGTTGGACACTCAGTAGTGTAACGGAAACCGCGGTCAATTTTGCAGGGTGTCCCCAACGTCCCCGCCGTGTAAAGGAACGCCCGGTAATTGCAAAAAAAAAACAGGATTTTTGCGGGACAACCGCCCACGGGTAACATCCTTGTTTTCAGAAAGGCGCCATCGGGCGTCCAGTACGTCCGTCCACGCAGAATTCGATGCCACCCGACGAGCTTGCCGAAACGTGGAGACAATGTTCGTCTCGTCTGTTGTTAATCGCCCGTGCGATCGGCGAACCGGCCGAGGATGCGGTGCAGGAGGCGTTTTTACAACTGGCAAGACAGTCCCCGACTCCGAGAGACCCGTTTGCCTGGCTCGTCACCGTGACGCGGAATCAATTACTGCAGTGGCATCGTAGCGGCAAGCGGAGGCGTCGACGTGAGCAGAGACCCGGGAATCAAAACTGGTTCGATGATTCCCACTTTCGAATCGAAGTCGCAATGGATGCCAAGCAGATCACACACGCTCTAAAAAAGATCGATGCCGACCAGCGTCAAGTCGTTGTGATGCATCTGTGGGGTGAATTGAGCTTCGACAAGATCGCGGAAATCATGGGGTGCTCGCGATCAACCGCACACCGAACCTTTCAATCAGCAATCCATACGATGCGTCAAATGTTTAATCCGTCAACCGATCCCTCAGCCGGGAATCTTTGCAAATGAACAGTCCACCCGACGATCCACTGGATGACCCATTAGACCATGCACAAGGCAATGCACACGACGATGCGTTCGCGCGACAACTGCTCTCATTGTCACCGGCACCAATTACGTCGGCTGGAGATGTTTCCGCGGGCAAGTTGTCGATTGAATTGATCCTCTATCAGGCAGGGTACGAAGCCGGACGCCAAAGTGTTTCTTCGGCCGCGCGAGGACATCGATTGCTTGCCGGTTGGTTGCCGACGCTGGCGGCGAGTCTGGTAGCGGCGATCGTGACGCTGCCGATCGCGTATCGGATAGGTCAACGGTCACAAGCTGATTCACGCCAAGTCTCGGTCAGTGGAGGCTCAGTCAATGGAGGCTCGGTCAATGGGACCAACTCTCATCGAAGAACCGCACAATCGCAGAAACCATCATCCGACGCCAGTCGGTCGTTGGTTGATCAGCCGCGGTCACCAGGCGATTCGACTGAGCTGGCAAACAGTGATCCGCGCCCAGGGTCCTTGCGGATCAACGATTTCGTTGGAAGCTGGCGTTCCGATCGGAACACGCTCGAACTGCCGATGGTGACACAGCCGATGGGGACATTGACGGCGTTTCAGCGACTTTCGATCGATTCACTTCCGCAATCCCAATGGGTTGTTCCACAAGGTGATGGTTTCGTTGTGCGTCAGACGCTGGCCGCCGGCGATTTCGATAAATTCTCCGTTACATTAGGATTACAGGTCAATCAAAGATGAACGCCTCCAAGTTCGCGCGGCGCGGATTCACCACGTCGTTGATCCTTTCGTTGGGATGGATTGCGACACCTGGCATTGGCCACGCCCAGGTGATGTTGTCGCCCGCATTTAATCAACCCAAGGTGGACGCCGAGGTTTCTGAACCGATCAGGTCGTTGACGCTTCATCCCCAAGGCCAACCTGATCCGGTGCTTCGCTATCGATTGTGGCCGGCGCCCGAAAAACGTCGTTATCGTGCGACGATGACGGCAGTGAATCGAGCGTTGCTGTTGGTCGGGCAAGTGCCGACGAGTGATAAGCAGAGGTTTCTCGATCACTACGACACGTGGTCGGCTGCGTCGTTTGACCAGTTCCCGGTTGCCGATGCCAAGGCCGATGTCTTGCCGTTTGAAACCGCGATCGCGGTTCTAAGGAGCGGGGAGAATTGGATGGACACGCACTACGATCTCGGCATCGAAGAGATGTCCATGCAGGAGAAGTTAGGGACGTTGCTGCCGGAATTTCAGGAGACGCGTGACCTTGCCAGGTTATTGTGCGTGCGTGCCCGCGTCGCAGCGGCGGAAAAACGCTGGGACGATGCGATCGCCGATCTGCGATTGGGGTTCCGATTGTCGGAAGTGGCTGGTCACAGTACCAATACGCTGTTGGGGCGTCTGATCGGATCGGCGATCAGCGAAGTTTTGATGGATGCGACCGAGACAATGATTCAGCAACCAGACTGCCCGAATTTGTATTGGGCACTCGCCGGATTGCCAATCGATCATCTGACTGAAATCGGTGAGGCGATCGAGCAGGAATCGACACTGGGTATGCACATCGGCAGTGTTGCCGGATTGCAAAAATTGCCGGCCGAAGTGATCGGACACGAGGAGTCGTTGGAGCGTCTACGAAAAATATCCAACGCGTTTTCATCCTCGTTAAGCTCGATGTACCGATCTGCCGGCGATTCGACATGGAATCAGATGACGACGGGGTTCCAGATTACGATGATGGTACAACCGTCACGTGAACTGCTGGCGCAAAACCCCGACTGGAAAGATCGCTTGTCGGAATTGTCAGATGCCGAGGTGGTCTTGAGGGCAAGTGACTTTGAATTGTCACGAATTCGTGATCGATGGCTCGCATGGTCGTTGCTGCCAAAGCCGGTCTGGCAAGATTGCGAGGAACAGCGCAATCAGGCGATGCACGTTACCGGCGCCCCGGTGACGTTAGGAGGCAAGCTTGCACGGGTGATCTTGCCAGATGTCCAACGTGCCATCGAAGTCGGATTAGACATCAGGCAAACGCATCATCGGCTGGTCACCCTCGAAGCGATTCGGATGCACGCAGATCAATTTGGTGTGCTTCCCGAGACGATCACCAACTTGTCGCCGGTTCCCGCATGGCCGGACCCCGTTTCGCGACAGCCGTTTCAATACGCCAAGAAATCGGCCACCGTCGCGACGCTCGCGCGTGCCGCCGGCTCGCGAAACCGGGATGACATCACCCTCGAAATCAATTTGGAACCAAATCAATGAGACGAATTACTTTTGTATTGTCCTGGATCGTGGCGGCAGGCTTATCGACTGGGACGCCCCTTGACGCCCAGCTGCCGGTCGCAGCGCCCCCGGACGTGTTGATCAACGACATTGCGGCCAGCCATCCGGCTTCGGCCTACATCGATCAATCGACGTTATTGGTCGCGGAAATCGGATGGTCCAAAATCGACGTGGATTCCTTTTTTGCACTGACTGCGAAACTAAAGGGGGACTACCCATCGGATACGAAAGTTGTCAAAGAACTTTTCGCCAAATTACGAGCGGCAAATGCTGGGGACGTTTATGTCATTGCCGGCCTTGAAACGCTCAGTGACGGCGTTCCCTTGGTTGTCATTCCAACGGCTCAGCCGGCGACGTTGTTGCAGTCGATGAAAGACATTTTCGGCGATCACATGCGAGTGTCGCCGACAGGGAACGCGGTTTTGATCGGCAAGCAGGAGCAAATCGAAAGATTCAAATCGATCACGCCTGTCAAACGTGACGACATCGTGACCCCGCTGCGCGACGCCAATCGTCTGGACCACACGGCGGTCGTGGTCCTGCCCGATCTGACACGAGAATTGCTCAGTCGAATTTGGCCGCGGACTCGGCCCGACGGTTTTCCGTCGACTTCATCGCCCAGCCAAATGGCGTTGGACGTCAAACGTTTGGTCGTCACTTTTCGCACGCCGCCCCAATCACAAATTCGATTAAGTATCGAATCGGTGGACGAGGCAGCGGCCGAACGAATCACGAAAACGTTTGCCGCGATGAAGCAAATGCTTGGTGATCAGCTTGACCAAATCACGATCAAGCGTGATCAGTTGCAGGTGATTTTGGATGCAGATCAAAACGCCGTCGAATTGTTTTACACGGCAGCGCTCAACGCCAGACGTGAAGCAGCTATGGCGTCCCACGTGACGACGCTACGACGATTGGGAATCGCAATTTACACCTATGAAAATCGCGAAAAGCATCTGCCACCGCGATGTTTTGTCAACCCAGGTGGCCAGCCGCTTCACAGTTGGCTGGTCGCGATCTTGCCGGATATTGACCAGGTCGCGTTTTATCGATCGATTCATTTGGATAAATCATGGGACGATCCGGCGAACCAGCAAATGATGAACACGATCCCCGCCGGTATCGGAGACAACGAATTGCCTCGGGGGCATACCGTCATCCGTGCTCCCGTTTTTCCTGGCTCGCTGTGGCACGGCGACGGACCGCCGAAGACTTGGAAAGACGTGACGGACGATCCCGCCGACACGATTCTGTTGGCGGACGCACCTCCAGAGGCGTCGGTCCATTGGGCCGATCCGTCGCCTTGGATCATCTCGGAAGCGGACCCGATGAAGGATTTCTTCGGCAAACGCGACCGGGTCCAAGTTTTGATGGGTGATGGTTCGGTGCGGGTTCTTGGGCGTGCCGAAATGTCCAACGAGAAACTCAAAGCGATGTTGACGATCGCCGGCGGCGATTGATTGACAGCCGATCTGCATGCGGCCCGAACGCTGGCGCGAGTCGGCTGATGTCGTTTGATGGTCCGGCGTTTTTGTTTGG
>JAGQPO010000306.1 GCA_020426665.1 Planctomycetales bacterium | reverse complement strand
GTTTTCAGAAAATCCGGCAATGCATCGAAAATTTCCGGCGCGTTCAAACGCGGTTCTGCAATTTGGATGTCTTCGTACATTCCATCGACACTTCGAGGCCACGGGAAATGTCCGATGCCTGGGCGACGGTCGCCGTCCTCTGCGTGACAGGCATTGAACCACATGTTCAATGCAAACGGCTGATCTTTCGGTTGGTTCTTGATGAATTCGACGCCGCGATCGACGATCACTTCGGTTTCGTGCCGCAGACTACCATCGGGCATCGTCTTGTAATACGGGTTTCGACCGATCGCTTCGAATTCATCGAAATGGTCACCTTGTTTAAAACCCTTTGGCATCTTCGCATGCCACTTCCCAAAGTATCCCGTTCGATAACCGCGTTCGCGCAGCAGATCCGAATAGAGTGTATTGACGGCCTCCGGGCGGGCAAGTTCGTGGTTGCCAGGTGTGCCATAGCTTCGACCGGTCAATCCGCTCAGAATCGTCGTGCGGCTGACCCAGCAGATCGAATGGCTGACGAACATATTCTCAAACCGAGTCCCACGGGCGGCCAAGGCATCAATGTTCGGCGTCTGAACAACAGAATTGCCGTAACATCCCAGCGTGCTGATCGTTTGATCGTCGGTAAAGAAAAACACAATGTTCGGTCGATCATCCGCCGTTACCAACCGAGCGGACAGCAGGACAAACAACAATGGGAGAAGAGTTTTCATAGCGGATGATTAAGGAATGGAGGGAATGTCGACAAGATTCTAATCGACTTTCCGTTGAATATCGCAAAGTGGTTTCCCGACGGCACCGATCGGCCAAGACTCATTCGCAGCTACCTGACGGATCAAAAATCATTTTCAACCGGCACCGTTTCCATAAATCCGATCATCATTTCGTCGAAGCTCTGGTCGCCCCAACCGACGGTGATGGTGGGATCCGGATTGGTCGGATTGGATTCGCTGTTGTCAAAGATCGCTTCACAGCGAACTTCCGTGCCGGGTGGAAGGTGGATCGGTCGCTCAAGTACATATTTCAATTGCCAATTGAAATCGTAACGTGGAACATTTAGCAAGACTTCGCTACGCTTGTCCGGGAAATGTGCGACGTACTTAAACGACTTGCCACGCACGTGCATATGCGGCGTCATGCTGATCAGGTACTCGTCGGCCTTGGCCTTGTATGTGGCCGCGACGCGATGATTTGCGGCACCCGGCGGGATCTGGAATTCTTGGTCGATCGCAATTTGGCCACGCAACAGCTTTCGAACGTTTTTCCGTTCCGTGAACCTGACACCCAGATAGCTGAGATCCTCTTGCGGGCTGCCATTGGGTGTGTAATGCATCTCGAACAACAACTTGCTTTTGGCGGCGACTTCGATCGCAACCCCTTCGGGCAATTGCAGCGGCAACGCACCGGGTGCGTATCCGGCAACGATTTGGCGAATGTCTTCTCGTTCGGCGTCCGGAGGAATCACGTACACCAAAATATGATGGACGATTGAACGGCAATCGGGACGGGCTTCTGCAGCGACAATGTATTTGTCCGTCGTCCAACCCGGATCGACAACGAATCGTTGGTAATCGACGATCCCTTCGGCGGGGACTGAAAACGCACGATCTCGCATTTTGATCACTTGATCGGGCTGCATCATCTGCCACCCGACCGCAAATTCGGGCGGCGGCGGCAAATCATTTGGATCGCCTTTTGGCATCCCGTTGTCGACCCATGTGATTATCAATTCGCGATCCCGGTCGCTCAATCGCGGGTCATTCGAAAACGATCCATGGGCGGGATCGGCGGACCAGGGTGGCATTCGATTGTCAGCGATGACTTCTAAGATCGTATCTTCCCAACCGAGCACTTCTTCGTAACTGCCAAGCGTAAAAGGAGCTATTTCGCCGGGGCGGTGACAGCTGACGCAGTGTTCATTCAAAATCGGTGCGATGTGTTTTGTAAAGGTCACTTCGCCGGTTGGTTCGACGGGCTTGACACGTCCGATATGACAACCGACCGGTTCGGTTTGTGGTGTCGCAACCTGTTCTCCGGCAAGTAGCTGGTCGATCGCCAAGGACAACTCGGGTCGCGCGCCACGTTCGCGCGAATAACCGACGCCATATTGATCGTCGATCCGACCGTGATACCGGACAATCCGACGTTCATCCACCAAGAAGACTTCAGGCGTTCGTTCCGCACCAAACTTGTCGGCAACAACGTTCCCAACATCTTTCAATACCGGAAACCCGATTTCATGACGATGCACGTAGGCAG
>JAGQPO010000305.1 GCA_020426665.1 Planctomycetales bacterium | reverse complement strand
GATTAAGATTTTGAATCACGATGATTAAACTGATGTAACATCAGTCGTTTGATCACATAGGTTTATTCCGCGGTTCCATCGCCCTCGGTCTCTTCCCCACCGCCCTCGTCAATTCGCGCGGCGACGTCAGGATTTTCATCCAAGTAAGCTTGAACAGACCCCTTCTCGGGGCCGGTTGGCGTCGTAGCCGGCGTGCATCCGACGAAACCGAAAAGCCCCGCGACGACGGTACAAACTGTATACTTTCTCAGGGTATCGCTCATTGATCTCACTTCGATTCGGCTGTCATGACAAAGAGGTCCGAGCATCGCTCGCACGATGGCCCCAAAGTACTGTTTTCTGCAAGCGATTGCACCCTTTTCTCTGTAAAAAAACCTCATATCAATCCACTTTTTCCGCAATACCTTGGTTTTTGCAGTCAATTGTTACCCAACCGGCGCAAGGCAGATGACTCGGATAGTCCGATTGATGGCCCGAATCCCCCTCGATCATCGGACGCACCGCGTACTGCGATCTTGTTTGTTGGTGGCCGGGACGCTGCTGGCCGCTGCCTTAACGGGGTGTGAACGACGCCTTGCCGAACCTCAGGACTTCCCTCGGCGACCGATCAAATTGATTGTGCCCTTCGCGGCCGGCGGAGGCAGCGACACCTTTGGCCGAATCATCCAGAGTGCGATTGAGGAAAACCAATTGCTGCCGGAACCGTTGGTGATCATCAACGTACCCGGTGCGGGCGGAACGATCGGAAGCCGACGTGTAAAGAACGCACGGCCCGACGGATACACGTTGCTTCTACTTCACGACGGTATTCTGACTGCCCGCCACTGCGGCAGTGTCAGTTACGGCCCCGAGGTGTTTGCCGCAATTGCGGGAACCGGAAACGCCGGCCAAGTGATCGCTGTTGGTGCGTCGTCTCGACATCATGATCTCACGTCATTGATGAACGCCGCGGCTCGCGATCCCGATTCGATTTTGTTTTCGGCGAACATCGGCGCACCAAGCCACTTTGCCGGGTTAATGTTGCAGGCCGAACGTCCCGGCGCTTCGTTCCGCTATACACAAAACGGTGGCGGTGCAAAACGATTCGCTGCACTTCAGGGTGGGCATGCTGACGTAACCGCGTTTTCCATCGCCGAGTTCGTGCAATTTCAATCAAGCGGCATCCGCGCGCTCGGTTTGCTGGGCCCGGTGCGACACCCGGAGTTCCCGGAATTGGCAACCGCGCGAGAACAGGGATTCGATGTGATCAGCGAAAACATGCAATTCTGGTGGGCACCGGCCGGTACGCCTCCCGAACGGATCGAACAAATCGCCGATGCGTTGACCGCTGCGATGAAGACAAACCAAGTTCGTGACAAGTTGGCTGAGATGAAAATCTCCGACGTCGTGCTCCGTGGTGAGCCGCTAGAAAAAGACCTCCAACAACGCCAACGCCGAATCGCCGCGGTGGCTCCCGCGGCGACCGCGAGGTTACCCGACTTTACCACGTTTGCGATTCTATTGGTTGTCATGACGGGCTTTGTCGCCTTGATCCAATCATTTCGTCGGCGTCGTGATTCGGCATCAAGAATTCAAAACGTCGCCCCGGTTTCTCCTCACATCTCACCACGACTAAAACAGCTTTCCGTAATCAGTTTCGTCACGATTGTGTATGTCGCGTTGATGCAAATGGAACGAATCGGATTCGTGCCGGCCACCGCCTTGTACTCGATGTCAATCGGTACGACCCTGGTGTCTCCTTCGATCATCGATAAACGAATCACAATGGCGAAGGCCGTCGCATCCTTGGTTTTGGTCGCCGGCACCATGAGTGTCGTGATCCACTATCTATTCACACAAATCCTGGTCGTCGATTTGCCATGATCAGACAAATCAACTCACAACCGTCGAATCCGGCACGAGTCCCCGATCGGTGGACCGCCGGCATTCGGTTCGGCATCTCAGGAGACTGCTGAATTGCTGACCAACGTCAACGACGCCTTCGAGTTATTGCTGTCACCATCGGCGATGGCGTTAACGGCAATCGGTACGATTCTGGGAATCGTTGTCGGAGCCATTCCAGGATTGACCGGTGCGATGTTGATCGCCCTTGCGTTGCCACTGACATTTTCGATGCCGAGCGAACTGGCGCTCGTCTTGCTCGTATCGATGTATGTGGGTTCGGTCAGCGGCGGATTCGTGACGGCGACGCTTTTGCGAATTCCGGGAACCCCCGCGTCGATGATGACGACTCTGGACGGATATCCGCTGGCCATACGCGGTCAAGCCGGTCGCGCGTTGGCGCTGGGCATCGCCGGCTCGTTTATCGGTGGCATGATCTCGTGGTGTTTTCTAGCGTGCCTGTCTCAACCGATGGCGGCATGGTCCCTTCGTTTCGGCCCGTTTGATTTCTTTTCTCTTGTTTTGGTTGCGATGGTCTTGATCGCAACCGTCGGCGATCGGTCGCTAAGCCTGGGACTTTTTTCAGGCGCGCTGGGGATTTTGATCGCGATGCCAGGCACTTCTCCGGCGACAGGGGCGACACGATTGACATTTGGATTTCATGAGATGGACGACGGATTCAAATTGCTGCCGGTCTTGATCGGGCTGTTTGCCGTCAATCAAGTGATTCGTCTGATCCTGCAAGGCGATCGGATCGGTCAAACGACGGAAATGAATGACAACGGCAAATTGGAATTCCACCCGCGCGACCTGATCACACACGGAGTCAATTTTCTGCGATCGGGACTGATCGGAACGTGGATCGGAATCTTGCCGGGAATCGGGGCCAACGTCGGTTCCGTAATCGCTTATTCCGCAGCCAAACGCGCGTCAAAACATCCACAGCAGTTCGGCAACGGCAGCGAAGAAGGTATCGTCGCATCGGAAACCGCAAACAACGCAACCGTCGGTGGGGCGCTGATACCACTGGTTGCGATGGGGATTCCCGGCAGCGTCATCGACGCGATCTTGCTGGGCGCTTTTGTGATCCATGGTTTGCAACCCGGCCCGATGCTGGTCCAAAGCGAACCGTTGGCCGTGCAAACGATCATCGGAACCATGTTGATGGCGAGTGTATTTACTTTGGTGTTCCTGATCTTCGGCGTTCGCACGATGGTCCGCGCCGCCCGCGTACCTTCCTTCGTCTTGATTCCGGTCATCATGATTTTCTGCGTCGTCGGATCTTATGCGTTGGCCAATCGCATGTTCGACGTGTGGGTCATGCTGGCGTTCGGCATCATCGGATTCGCCATGGAAAAGGTCGATCTCCCCATCGCCCCCATGGTGATCGGCTTTGTCCTGGCTCCGATCGGCGAGGAACACTTGGCCGCCGGGTTGATGCAAAGCGGCGGCAGTTTGATGCCGATGTTCCAGCAACCGATTTCACTGGTATTGTGCCTGGTTGCATTGGGAATGTTTGCATGGACACTGTGGCGTCGATTCCGAAACAAAGGTCCCCATCCTGAAAGGTTGTGATCACAACATGCGTCCAAATATCCTGTGGTACTGTACCGACCAACAACGTTTCGACACCATCGGAGCTCTCGGTAATCCCTATGTCGCGACGCCAAATATCGACCAACTGGTTGCACACGGGGTCGCGTTGACGCGCGCCTATTGCCAAAGCCCGATCTGTACGCCCAGTCGGTCCAGTTTCATGACGGGAATGTATCCATCGCGGTTACACAATACTCGCAACGGAAATGAAACCTTCCCAGGATACCCTCCGGTCATCACCAAATTGATCGCCGATTCGGGATACGATTGCGGACTGGTCGGAAAATTTCACCTGCAAAGTGCCGGACATCGAACCGAACCTCGAATCGATGACGGATTCTCTTATTGGAAATTCAGCCATGCCCCCAGGGACGACTGGTCGCAAGGCCATGACTATGCCGAATGGGTTCGTCTCCGTGGTGGCGACCTGGACGCGATGCGGCAGTCGCCGGAACGAGTACCGACCGAGTTTCACCAGACCACATGGGCGAGCCAATGCGCGATCGACTTCATCAACAATCATACCGCGGGAAACGAACCGTGGCTGTTAAATTTAAATGTGTATGACCCCCATCCGCCATTCATCCCTCCTAAATCTTACGCGGATCGATTCGACCCCGAACGCATGCCGGGACCCCACTTTCGCCAATCCGATCGGCAGCAACAACGCAAACTCGCGTCGCTTGATTTTCAAGACCAATGGCGTACGCCGGAGGAGCACAACGCCAAACAGGTCCAAGCCGACTACTATGCGATGATCGCTCAAATCGATGACCAGTTCGCCAGGATCATGGATGTTCTGGAGCAAACCGGACAACGCGAAAACACCGTCGTCATCTTCACAAGCGATCACGGCGAAGCGTTGGGCGACCACGGACTGATGTTTAAAGGCTGTCGATTCTATGAAGGCCTGGTTCGCGTTCCGTTGATTTTTTCATGGCCGAGCCAATTCCAATCCGGCCTGCAATGCGACGCCCTGGTCGAATTGCTGGATTTGACTTCCACGTTGATGGAATTGTGCGGTTTGGAGTGCCCCGATTACATGCAAGGCAAAAGTCTGATCCCGATACTGCGTGGCGACGCGGATCCTTCACACCACCACGATTTTGTACGCAGCGAGTATTTTGATGCACTCGATCCACACTTCACCGGCGGAACGGGAACCTTCGGCACGATGTTCCGCACCGATCAATACAAGCTTTGCATGTATCACGACAAGGGAATCGGCGAACTTTATGATCTGGAATCCGATCCCTGGGAATTCGAAGATTTGTGGGACGATCCGAATCACCAGACAATCAAACACGAATTGATTCGTGACGCATTCGACGCGCACGTTGTGTTAACGACGGACATGGGATCACGCCGAATCGCACCGATGTAATTGGACGTTCGAGCTCCAGATCTACTGTTTTTGGTTCCGATCAATCTCCACCGTTGCAATCATTGCATCATCTTCGTAACGCAGAAACGCAATCACTTGGTTGATGCTTTCGATGAAACGTGCTGACGAAGAATTGGGGTTCAAGGCTGGGTTCTGACGCGATGATTCGCGGTTACCGTGGACGCTGCACACAACCTGGCTGGTACCGGAATCATAGGAGTAAACGCCATCCTCGGGGCAAAAGTAGCGGATGCCATACTTTGCCTCCGACAGATTTGCGATCTGGTCCATCGGGACATCATACAGTTGATGAAAGTTATGAATTGAAATGATATTGCGATGACACGCCAGCCGTGACTTTTCGGCCCAATGCAATTGCACGTCATCATTCAGTCGGCCGAGTGCTTGACGATTCAAACGAATCATCAATTGTGCGATCGGCTGGTCCGCCGTCGGCTCAGCAGCACTGGCGTCGATCACCTCTTTCAAAATATCGGGCTTGGTTGCCAAGACCAGTTTGTCGTCGACAAGTGCCATGTGCAGCCGAAGTGTGACGGCGTGCAATCGCGCACTGACCACATAGACTTCGTGGCCCCGGTAATCAGGCAACCGATACCCGTCGATCTTCGTTGGAAGCGGACCAAGATTACCGCCGCGCAAAAAAGCGGTCTCCGAGAATTGCTCAAGCAGACGCTCTGCCTTCTGGGTGTTTTCGATATCAATCGTGACATACACGGGCATGTTGGCGGTCAGAATCAGACTTCCGACCAGGGCCTGCCATGCCGCCGGTGCTTCGCCCACCATCGGTAAATTGATCGGCGTCAATTGGGTCGGATCAATTTCGAAGATGATTTCGCCGTCGCAAAAGTGTAACGAAACCCGATCACCTAGCCACTTTAGATCCGTCAGCGTCGGGTCCTGCGTGATGATTTCGGAAACACCTGGAATGGCCTTCAGGTACTGTGCCGTGTTTTCGCGTCCCGGAACCATCACCATCGAAGCGACTGCCGACGGGGCGATCGCGGCAAGATTGATGGGCCGAGGGTTTTTATCGACTGCTTCGCGAATTCCTTTGTAGATTTCACTGTTGGCAAAAGGCAAGACGCAGGTTTCTAGCTTTACCGTGGGTGCGACCGTAATGCGTGTCGCAACCGGATCGAAGAATTGTTTCCAGAACGATTGGTACCGTGTTCGATATCGCTCGTATTCCGCGGCTTCTTCCGACGAAACATTCAATACCGACAATTCGGCATTGGGCGTCAAGTATCGCAACCGATTGTGCAACGAACAGGTGCACGTATCACTGGCCGCATCGAATGCATATGCACCACCATGCGGACAAACAATTTTTTCGGCAGCGATGAATCGTTTTTCGATCATCTCGCTTAATGATTCCGGCGACCGTCCGTACTCCAGTCGAAAGAACATCGAAGCATTGTTCTGCATCACTAGATTGTTGAAGCACTCGGCGCGGCGCTTCTGTGAGATTTTTGCTTCAGGCCCGATGACACGTCGGATGAAAGCGTCCGAGGCGTAATAATACCCGGCGTCGTCGGCGTCCGACGGGGGCAGGATCGTGCTGATGTAGCGATAGTCGGCGGCAGTGTCCAGAGAATCGATTTCATCAAGCGATGCGTCAACGATGTGACGTATCGCGCGATGCGAATTCGAGAAGACATAGTAGCCATCGTGCTTGGTCATGAACGAACTGACCAGCCGATCGTTGGTGTATCTTGCCGTGACCTGATGGCCGCGATAATTGAACTCTCGCTCGACCAGATCGGCATGTCGATCTCGGCTGTCCTGAGTCCACTGCGCCAATGGTTTGGCAAACGCGTCTTCGTCCGCCACTTTGACGATCACGGTAATGTCGGTTCCGTCCAACAGGTAGGGATCCGCCCCCGTTACCGCAACCTCGGTTGCGATTCCCTGGTCGAACAACTGCTCCATTCCCGATCGATGTAGCCCCAACTGTTCTTCCAATTTGACTTGTAATCGATTGTCCTGGGCCGTCAACGTTTGAAGACGCAACAGATCGTCACCCCACTGCGAGGCCAGATCGGTGGCTTCGCCGAGCGATTTGAATGAATTGAAATGCAAGAAATACTGGTCGGCGGGAATCAATCGTGAGACATCATGGATTTGCACCTTGATGCCGTCATGTTTATCCAATCGCTGATCAAGCAATTCCTGGTAATCGTGGGACCGAATGCTGGGAGGCGATATTGAACTGATGTGGGTGTTGTATGCACCACGTTTCGAAGCGGAACCGAGAGTACGTCGCTGCAGCGATTCTTGGATTGCTAACGACCCTGTAAACAACCGATACAGACCGTTCTCCAAATTGTCCTGGGTCGGCATTTGCTTGGGAATTGACGGCGGCTTGATGCCGTACCGGGCTTCGGACTGCAGTAAACAGTACTGAAAGAACGATTCATCCGGATAGTACGTCAACAACCGCGCAAAATGATCATTCTGTTGGCGGGCCCAGTCCTGGAAGATTTGAATCGGTCCGACGGAATCGCGATCGGCGGGCACTGTGGGAATATCAATCTTGATCGTTCCGCTCCTGACTTGCACACGTCGCGATCCGTCCAGGTTTTCCGATACGGTTTCGTATGAAAGCTGAACCTCAACTTGCCCCTCGCCCTTTAGACGCCCGTAAAACTCGGCGTGCTTTTGATGAAACTTGGTCTCTTTGGGATAAATCAAATAGGCATTCGAATCACTCGAACGCAGTCGCAAATAGTTACTCTTTTCGAATTCTTCGGCCAAAAACGGCTGCTCTAATCGCAACGCAAAAGCGGCCGTTCCCTCCGTGTCATTGCGATAAACTTCGACCGAGTGGGCGAAGGGAAGCTCCTGGGCGAAAACGGCTGGACCACAGACAATCGAACAAATCAGTGGAGCCAAAATAGAAATCGGTTTCATATCCCTGGATACCTCGGAATGGTCGTTCAAATGCAACCCATCAAACTGCTCAATCGCGTACCGCTAAATCCGCCAACGCATCGTCGATTTGCCAGTAGTTGAGGTGAGCCCGTCGTTTCCCAGACGCAGCGCGGAATTGAGAAAAGAATCGAAAACGCTTCTAAGTTCGCAGTACAACGAATAACGCCGGCGTGCTGAATCCGCGCTCACCACGGCGAAAACCAAGTAGTATCAAGGCGAAAACCTGGCTCCCAACCTGAATGCGTCAGGTTTGAAGTTGCGCTTTTGCGACGAATCTCTGCTAAAGACGCAGAAAATCGGTCGTGACTGGTCCCTCGCTCACGCGTTCGGGTTAGGAAAATTCAATGCCTTACGCAAAAAGCGCAACTTCAAAATGCGTCAGCGAGGGACCAGAGGATCGCGGCGACCCGATTGCGCTACTTGGTGACAGCGTGCAAGCCGGTAACGAATCTCAATCGACGGAGGTCGGTGAAAGACTTCGGCTGGCCGTTACCCGGTCATGAGATTCCGCCGCAAGATCACCGGCGACGGTGATGGGCAGATCTGGGTGCCGACCGGGATCTGGGACCAGCGCAAGACCGGCGATCGGATCGGATTGAGTTGACACCAACAGCACGGTATCGTCATCCTGGGACCGCACAAGTTCGTGTAACAGTTGCAACGACTCGCCGTCATGGTCAGCGTCGAATCCAAAACACCGGATCGTATCGGCCAGGGATTCGATGGAGACGCCTTGGCCAGGATTCATGCAGCGGACCCGCGAGCGACCGCCCGAGATACAATCACGGCGTCGGCCATTGTTCGAACAGGCGTACGGGGCGTTGGCCTCGGCAACACCTTCGGCAACGTTCTTGGCGGCTGTACTGCTTGCGGCCATACTGCTTGCGGCCATACTGCTTGCGGCCATACTGTTTGCGGCGGACTCCCAATGGCTTCGCTGCTGTCCACCGAGCGAGTCGAACGACTGCTCCATGGCGGCGTCGCCGATCTTTGAACGCAAGGCGTCTAACTCGGCAAACGCATCCGAAAGCGCGTTCAGTGCGAGATCGGCGTTTCCGGCCAACACTCCCTTTTTGGCGGCCTTCAATTTTTTCGTCACCGAATCAAGATCAACGTCGATTTCCGTGGCGAACTGTGCGTCGATCAACGAGATTGCATCAGCATAAGCCGATGCGTCACCCCGATCCACCGCCAACTCATGGCGAACAATGGGAATGTTCCTGGGGGCAATAAAACCGAGTGCCGCGCGCGACCTCGTCAACTTCATCACTTCGATCGAAATCCCCAGTCCTGGGAAGTCGATTTTGTCACCTTCACGCCGTGATAGAACAAGCATGGATCACTCCATTCAATCTGCCACCGCGATAACGATCCTTTCGTTACCGCAGTGCAACAATGGTGAAGCTCCCTTGCTTCGGTTTCACAAAGCATACCGAAAGGCGTCTGATTGGCAAAGACCAATCGATCACTCCGCCCACATCGGTGCGACTACGGTGAAACCCTATGGTAACCGTGAACCACCGTTGCATTGCTGCGTAGAAGACACGTCTGCTGGTTGACCAATCACCGAAAAAACCGGGAAATCACGTGGAACACGGCACGCACGCCAACCGTTTCAATCGACTGAAACAAGTCGTTTTTTGGGGCGTCATGATTGTGTCGGTCAAAGTCTTTCTGTCGATTCTGTACCAATATCAATGGTATTTCCCGCCTGATTTTGACGCTTCGCCGTTCCTCGCCGGGCGACGGTTTACGTTTGCGGGGCTTTATCGAGGAGCCTTTTATCTGCATCTGGCCGCGGGGCCGATCGCACTGATTCTCGGCACATTTCTGATGGCCAGCGGCGGAAAGCCGGGATGGCGGCGTCTTCATCGGACCATCGGAAAAACGCAATTGATTGTTGTCTTAACCACCGTCGTTCCGAGCGGGCTGGTGATGTCGATGCAAGCCTACGGTGGCATCGTTTCCCAGGCCGGCTTCGTTGTCCAGTCGATCTTGACCGGACTGACGATCGTTTGTGCCGCGGCAATGGCAAGCGTTGGTAACCTTGTATCGCATCGTCGTTGGGCAATGCGATGCTATCTGCTGCTTTGGTCGCCGCTGCTGCTTCGCATCGTTGCCGGAGTATTGATAGTTTCAAAGATGGAATCGGAGTGGACGTATCGCGTCAACGCCTGGCTGAGCTGGGTCTTGCCGATCGCCGTCTATGAAATTTCAAAACATCGAACGATCGCCCGCAGCGTCGTCGGCTGCGATGACCGAGTATCGAAACATCTCGTCGCCCCGCAAAAGCTCTCAACATCGTCCACTGGAGTGCTGAAATGAGTTCAATGAGTTCCGAAAAACCATCTCGCGGATTTACGATCATTGAACTGCTGGTCGTGATCGCGGTGATCGGTGTTCTGGTCGGTCTATTGTTACCGGCAACTCGATCGTCTCGCGAAGCGGCGCGGCGAATGAGTTGCTCCAACAACATCAAGCAAATCGGCATCGGAATTCACAACTACCAATCAGCATACGAACAGTTGCCGATACAAATGACGGGCACTTTCGATGTCGCGTCAAACTCCGGAGGAACGTCCGCACCGGGAAACAATCGATACCGGTTAAGTGCCCTGGTCGGCCTGCTACCGTTTATCGAACAGCAGGCAACTTGGGATCATGTCTCATCGGGTTTCAAACGTTCACAACCCGGTCGTTATGCACCGATGGGTCCGGCGCCATGGACACGCGATTTTGCGCCTTGGCAAACCGAAATCCCGACGCTTCGCTGCCCCTCCGATCCCGGAGTCGGATTGCCGGCCCACGGACGCACGAACATTGCAGTTTGCTTGGGCGATGCAACTCATTGGATGAACACCGGTGCGACGCGGTGGGATCGTCAAACCGGCGCGTGGGTCGCCGATCGCAGCGAACAAATTGCCGCGTCGGGGCGAGGCACTTTTATTCCGCGCCAGACGACTCGGCTGCGACAGATCACTGACGGATTGAGCAACACAATCATGGCCGGCGAAATCGCAACCGATCTCGGCGACGCCGACAAACGAACTTCCGCATCTTTGTTGAATCCGTGGTCGACGATTCATGACAATCCAACTCTCTGCTCTGTCCAAATCGATTCGGATCGGCCCCAGTTCTGGTTAACCGACGGCAGCGATTGCCCGGCGAGCATCGGGGCTTCCGATCAAAAGCGGGGCTATCGATGGGCAGACGGTGCGGGACTTTACACTGGGTTCAACACGATCCTGCCGCCCAATCGTGAAAGCTGTATGGCTGGTGGCGATTCCGGAATCGGCATGCTAACCGCATCAAGCCGACACATGGGCGGCAGCCACGTCTTGATGGGTGACGGCGCGGTGGTTTTCATGACAGATAGCGTCGATTGCGGCGACCTGACGATCGGCACCGTCATGCGCGGCGGCGTTGGACCGCGGGCGCCTGATGGCCAGAGCCCCTATGGTCTGTGGGGAGCACTTGGGACCCGAGATCAAAACGACACCATCGAAGAGAAATTGAACCAGTAATGCCCCACTACTGATTCATCCGATCGAGCATACGTTGGATCTGCCAATGAACCTCCGACGTTGTCGCAATCAATAACCAATTGCGACCTCGAACCGGTGCCGGGGCGAACGTCGAGTTTCCGCCGAGTGCCTCCCATGTGTCGGGGACAATTGTCGTTTGGATAATGTTAATCAGCGATTCAAAATCGGCGTAAGATTCACTTGTACCCGGACCCAGACTCGCAATCTGCCAGGCCGGACGAGCCGCATGGCTGACCAGTGGCGTCACGTCATAGATCCGCGCTGCCAGATCGTCCTCAGCGGCCTCGATGGTTGTGATCACCACCTGGCCATGACGAATCAATATCGTCAATTCCAGATCCTTGATGCGATTCAATAAGTCGACGACCAACTTGGGACGTTGGCCGGATCTTGCGACAGCATCCTGATTCCACCACTTGGTCCGCTCGGACTCCGTCACCGGCGCAAGCTCGCGCCCGTTGATCAAGGCCCCCGATCCAATCGCGGTCGTCGCATTCATTCCGATTTCTTCTAATGCTCGGATATCCAAGACGACGGGAACGTGTTTGCTGAGGTCGGCAGCCATCTGCTTAAGCGATGTCTTCGGTCCCCATCCAAAAGGCGACTCTTTGCTGAGTGCTTCCAAGATTTCGTTTTCGCGTTTTGCGTTCATCATCGGATCACAGGGAAACGAAACGATGCTGCCTCCCGGTTTGCTAACTTTGCTTCGTGAAAGATCGTTTGCTAACTCCTGGTCAAGCCAGTGCTTGGCCGGCGTTGAGGTCTGTGCCTGACAATTACAAGCCATCAAGAACAACGACAGAGGCAGAAACGCGAATAACGCGAGCGTCTTATTCAATGAGTCATTAACGAGTGGCATCACAGCTTGCTCCTTGGTTGGCGAATCATCAAACGATATGCAATTGGCATACCGAATGCTTGTTTGCCGAGGTGCAAGCGAACAGGACGCATTGCCGTTTTGATTTGCGTCATTGACATCAACCGCAGTGTTGCAATTTGCAACAGTCAAACATCCATCGAGGCACAAGCATGCGATCCAACCGGCAACATCTCGCCAAACGCAATCAATTTGTTTTCTTTCGTCGAGTAGTCATCATCGCGTTGTGCTCGCTCGCAGCAGACTTGATTGCGCTGCCGGCCGGCGACGGAAGAGTGATGGCACAAGAATCGATCGCTTCCACTGATGTTGAAAGTACGATCTCGTCCGTCACCGTCTTTCGTCAACAAGCCAACATCGTTCGACAAGTCAAACTTGCCGCATCCCAGGACACTGAACACATTCGTGTGACGGGATTACCGGAAACGCTTCGCAATCAAACGCTTCGCAATCAATCGGTCCGCTGGGAGTCCGATGCCGATATCACGGTTCGCTCGATACGTGTTTCGCCGCATGAAGCGAAAATCGAAACAGGCGATCAAACGGCACTTGACCAGCAACTGGAACGTCTGAATGTCGAAGTCCAAGACGCATCAAATGAAGTCGCCGTTATCGAACAAGATCTGGAAACCATCGAGCGACTGGTGGACTTTTCCGCCGGGAAAGCGAAACAAGATCTCGTTCATTCCAAATTAGAAGTCGATGCGGTCGCAGGCGTTGCCGATTTTGTGATGCAGCGTCGACGGTCTTTGGCAAAAGAAATGCACACTGCACGTCGGAATCTGCAAATTAAACAACGTGATGTAGACGAGTTCATGAACCAAAGGAATCGGGACGCCAAACCCGTCGCCGCCCCGACCTTTGACGTGTTACTTACCGTCGACGCACCTACCGGCGGCATACTAAGACTCACGTATTGGGTTGATCAAGTTTCCTGGGAGCCGAATTACACGATCCGTGCGACGTCCGAGCCCGACGCGGCGGATCATTTTGTCGTCCAGCTTGATGGGAAGCTGACCCAAAACAGCGGCGAGGATTGGAAGAATGTCGAACTGTCATTTTGCACTGGCGCACCCGATCTTCAGGCCAACGGGCCTTTACTTGCACCACTTCGAGTTTCTGTCGGAGACGGCAGTGCATCCACTGCGGACGCGATGACAGAGTTTGGACACATCACAGGTCCCGGCCAAGCCTTGCCGACCTGGGAGGACCCAGCGTCGTGGCAACGCAATTTTGTTTTGAACACCACCGCTGCCGGACGACAGGTCCATGAAATCAATCGCCAGCAAAGTGTTCAACGAGAATTGGCCGAAGATGCCAACAACAATTTGACAGATGAAACGTACAGAGTTTCAGGCCTGATCGACGTCACGGACAAAACGACCGACAAAGCGGTGACGATCTTTCGAACGGAGGTGACCAGTCCGATCTATCGTGTCGTCACTCCGCTGCTGAGCAGTTTTGCCTATCGCGAAGCGGCACTGTCAAATCCATTCGGCCAAAACTTGGTCGGCGGTGACGCGACCGTTTTCATGGATGGCCGTTTCGTCGGACGGACATCGTTGCCACCGACCGCTGCCGGCGGGGAATTCGCCGTCGGGTTGGGTGCCGATCGGCAAGTCCGAACTCGCCGCGAATTGATGACGCGCACGACATCGATCAAAGGCGGAAACCGACTTTCCAAACTGGATTATCGGTTGGTAATCTCCAATTACCACGCCAAAGAAGTCAACATCCGACTCTATGACCGAATTCCGATTTCCAGTGATGCCGGCACGGTCAACGTTGTGACCGATTCTAATTCACTGGGCACATTGTCTGATGATGCCAAGTACCAAAGAATGCAACGGCCGACCGGGATTTTGCGTTGGGACCTGGCAATCCCCGCCAAGCGTTTCGGCGGCGACGCTTATGACCACCACTATTCCTACACCGTCGAAGTTGATCGCACCCGTTCGGTCGTCAGTAATGACGTCGAACAACAAATGCAAAATGATTTGCGATTCAACAGCTCCGGAGGTGGAGGAATGGGCGGAGGCATGGGAGGATTTGGCGGAGGCATGGGAGGATTTGGCGGAGGCATGGGAGGCGGCGGGTCAATGTGACCCGTCAATGTGACCAATCGGTGCCATCGGCCATGATGCTGTCGTTGATTCTCAGAAGCTTTGTTTTCAATGACTGCAGCAACTCGGGATGCCTGTCGGCAATGTCGGTTGTTTGATTCGGATCTACCGCCAAATTGAATAACTGAAAATCTTTGTAGCGACCCGATCGGATGGTGGGGATCCACGATTCGACGAACATGTTGCTGGTTGATAGTTCGTAATCGGGACTGGCGACCAGTGAGTAATCGCCGTCGCGCATTGCGACGATGGGTCGCGATTTCTGTAAATGCCAAAACAGTGGTTGGCGGCGAACGAACGTATCCGCTTGACCGGTCAAGATCGGTGTCAGATCCGCACCGTCAAGATGAACCGCATCATCACGTTGGATGCCCAGCAAACCGCAAACGGTTGGCAAGACGTCGACAAGTCCAGCCGGCTGGCTTGCGACAACACCTTGACCAATCTTTCCGGGCCAACAAAAGATTCCGGGCACACGAATACCGCCTTCCCAATTAACTCCCTTTCGCCCACGCAACCCACCGGTGCGATCATCGCGATAACTGCCGTTGTCCGACGCATAGATGATCAACGTGTTGTCGCGAACTCCCAATTGATCCAGCCGTTTTAACAACCTTCCGATGGCGCGGTCTGAATTGTCGATCGTCCCCGAATAGATCGCAGCCTTGTCATCTGCCTTTCCATAACCGGTCGTGATACTTTCCGGTGCCGCGATCGGTGCGTGGGGCTCGTGGAACCAGACGTTTAAAAAGAACGGTGTTTCATTCTCACCTGTCTGACGTTCATCGAGCCACGAGATCGCTTCGTCGACGACCAACTGGCACGAATACCCCTGCATCGGACCGACCGGTTCTCCGTTGCGAATAAAGTTGTCGGGGTTCTTGTGACTGGGACTGGCGTTGTTCCAGGTGGCAAACCAATAATCAAATCCGTGTTGATCGGGAGTCGGTTTGTCATATTTCCCACCGGGCAAACCGAGGTGCCACTTGCCGACGTGAGCCGTCGCGTACCCGGCGGCTTTCAAGAGTTCGGCCAGCGTCGTTTCTCGCAGCAGCAAATGTGACCTTTGGCTGTTGTCATCGATCCAGCTGTAAACGCCGGCGCGAATGTGGTGCCGACCGGTCATCAGCGTTGCACGCGATGGAGAGCAAACGGCGCAGCCGGAATAAAAATCACTGAACCGTGTTCCCGATGCGGCCAGCGAATCGATATGGGGTGTGTGGACAGGTCCGTTGTAACACCCGACGTCCTGGTACCCCAAATCGTCCGACAACAGCATCACGACGTTCGGGCGAGATTCGGCCGCTGATGACGCCGAACCAAAGACGTTAAACAATGCACAGAAGGCGCAGACCGCGAATCGCAGAATTGACGAAATCATGAAGTGGTCACTCGTTATCAGATACCGCTTGAATCGAATCTAGTATTCTACCGCAACTCAACTTTCGGGTTGGGAACGTAGCGGAAGTCGTGCGTGACTTTCGTGAATTGCCGGAAGAATCGAAACTCTTGGCGGTTTTCCGCTAC
Source organism: Planctomycetales bacterium (assembly GCA_020426665.1). GTDB lineage: Bacteria > Planctomycetota > Planctomycetia > Pirellulales > Pirellulaceae > Stieleria. The sequence continues at coordinate 9,088 of JAGQPO010000305.1, read as the reverse complement.
CCGAAAATCAAGCTGCAACGACGCAGCTAGCGCCGGCCGCGAAGTTGTTTCAAGCGTTGCATCGCCAGGTTCGGCAAGGTGATACTGACGATCACGGCGACCGCCAGTGACAACACCGAACTGATCCATCGATAGCGTTGTGATTGGTCCATATCCATCGCCAGCGAGGCCGCATGAACGTACAGGAGTTGTGGCAATACTGCGACGGCAGCCGCAGCGGTGTACGGGGTTAATCGAGCCTGGACCGCGCCCATTGAATAACTGATCAATGTGGTCGGGATGGGCGAAAGACGAACCAGCAAATGGAACCCGAACCCCGCGTCGCGTGCCATCGTTGCCAGTGCCGCGGGCAGCGTGGTTGGCTGCGGTTCGGGCTGGTGTGATTCGGAGGGGCGATCCAAACTTTCGGAAAACGCGCGACCTGATCCGATCCAATGTCTTCCGATCTGGTAATTGACCACTGCCGCAGCGACGGCCGTGACCAACATGGTTGGGCACCCGACCTGGGTTCCAAACATCGCGCCGGCTGCCAATGACACCATCGTTTTGGGCGTCATCATGGACATCGCAAGAACGCCTGCAGCGATGAAAAGCAGCGGCGCCCACTTGCCCGTCGATTGCAGCCACCCCGAAAGATCGCCGAAACGATAACCGGACGCCAACAACACCATCCCGACGGAAATCAACGCGAGCGGCAAGGAGATTCGTACGAGGATTGTGCCGAAGCGTGCTGAATTCAAAATGGAGCTCGGAAAAATGCCAGTCAAACAAAATGCCGGTCAAACAAAATGCCGGTCGGTCGACCTTGCAGGCAACCCTGGCAAGCGAACATAGTATCAAAATGCCTGGTTATCTGAAAACTCGAACTTCTTCGCCGGCGGATCCATTGCCACGGCGCAACTGGCCCGGCGCAAACCTGTTTCGAAATCCGTTTGGTGAATTGACTCGCGCTGAAAGATCCGAATTGGCCGTCGTCCAAATCTCCGAGATCGTCAGCGCGATCGGTTCGCCCTGCGACGGGAACAACGCGATTGAATTTCGACCGTTTTGTGCCTACCAAATGATTGGAGAATGTGGTCGCGGAAAGACAACTCGAATGTTGGCGTTGGCTGATCAATTCCCGTCGGCCAGCTACGTATATTTGCCGGAAGATCAGCCCTGTCCTGCGATTCCGACGGGCGAACCGCTGTTGATCGATGAAGCCCAGCGACTGCCTTGGCGAGTCCGTCGTAAAATATTTTCTAGCGGCACACCGTTGGTCTTGGCAACGCACCGAGACTTGTCGCGTGCCCTGCGGCGGGCGGGCTACACCGTCACGACCCAACGAATCGGGCTGACGCTGTCTCCGCAACAATTGACATGCATCTTGAATCGTCGGATCAGTGCCTCCCGCCGCGATCCCAATCAATCGGTTCAATACATCACCCAAGACGATGCCGAACAATTGATCCAGCGATTTGGAACCAATGTTCGCGACATTGAAAGTTACCTTTATGACATCGTGCAATCACAAGTGAATCAACATGGGAAAATGCGATTTATCGATTGAGCTGGATCATCCCCAGCGGATCTACGTCGGCGGCGACAAAGTCACCGGGACGCTGCACGTCTTGGCCGATGCCGATGTCAAATGCAAAGGCCTGGAAATCACATCCGGCTGGAGGACTCATGGTCGCGGCAACGTCGCTCGGGGTACCGCGGAAACGGCAACGCTGTTTGTCGGTGAGTGGACTGCGGGTCAAAGGGAGGCCTACCGATTTGAGTTAGAGGTTGCCAAGTGGCCGCCCAGCTACCACGGCGACTACATCAACGTCGACCACTACATCGACGCCCGCGCCAAAATCCCGTGGGCCTTTGACCCCAAGGCATCCGAAGAGTTCATCGTCCGTCCGATCCAAGGACCGGAACCCGAAGTGAATCAAGCGGCGACGACTGTTGGCGGTTGCATCGGGTACTCTTTGGTGATCCTAATTGTCGGGATGATCGTCATCGGTTTTGGGGCGTTGGCGGTCACGCTGGTCGTTAATCCTTTCGCCGGCGGGATCGCTGCGGCTATCTTTGTCCCGATCGTAGGCTTCATTGCCGCACGCAAATTGTTGCCCAAGTGGTTACTCGGAAACGTCGACGCGGAATTGATCACGGCCCAAGTCGCGCCGGGCGGACGAATCCGAGCGCGGCTCGCATTTCAGCCCCGGCGTCCGGTCACACTAAACAGCGTGACGGCCGAATTGACCGGCGCGGAAGTTTGCATCAGTGGCAGCGGCAGCAATCGATCCACGCATCGCAACACGTTTTTCAACGACCGTCATGAACTGTTGGGCGCGACGAAGCTACAGGCCGGCGATCGCAAGGAGTTCAACTTGGATTTCCCGATTCCCGATGACGTGCCTTACTCTTTTGACCTGGCCGACAATGATCTGAATTGGACGATCGATTTGCGGGTCGACATCCCGCGTTGGCCGGATTGGACGCGGTCGTTGAAACTGCAGGTTCTGCCAGACGGCCGGCCACCGGACCAGGCTGCGGTTCACGATTCTGATGCGACAGATGTGGCCGAAATCTCCGACATGGCGGCTGCGGATGACATTACTTTTGCCGAAACCGCAAACCATCTTTGGGAGCTTCGCGATGACCAAGATCAGATCGATTTGCTGGTCCAGGCGGTCACCGGGATGACGTTCGATATCGACACTGTCATCGAACGCCGCCTGCTGTACAGCGGCTCGGAAGATCCACACCTTTACAAAGATGGCTACGCGGTCTGGGCCCACTTCACAGATCCGCCGCTGCCGTTGGTGTTGTACATTCCGCACCAATTGGCCGATGAATTCGAGCAAGCCGGCAAAGGCCTGTGGCGTTGTCGTGGCACCATCGTCGGATGGGATCACCAGCACCGTCGACTACAAATCAAGGCATTGGTCGGCTAGGAAAGGTCAGCGGCAAGGAATAAACTTTCCCGGGGACAGGTGCCCGGCCTGCCATCTTCATAGCCACAACCTTTCGCAAGCCTCCGTCATGCCTTCCCCCCGAGTTCTCGTTCTACGTGCCCCAGGAACCAATTGCGACGAAGAAACCGCGTACGCGTTTGAGCGGGCCGGGGCGACAACCGAACGTGTTCACGTCAACCGCTTGATCGAAAACTCGACGTTGAAAGATCGCTATCAGATCCTTTGCGTGCCCGGCGGATTCAGTTACGGCGATGACATCGGTGCCGGTCGAATCTTGGCCACGCGGATGCGAAACCATCTGGCGGAATTTGTTGACACGTTTGTTCATGGCAACGGCGACCGGTTGGTGCTTGGAATTTGCAACGGCATGCAAGTGCTGATGCGATTAGGCGTCCTGACCGAAAACGTCGCGGCGGCCGACGGGCACGATCCGGCAACCCTGACCTGGAATAACCACGGACGTTTCGAAGACCGCTGGGTCCATTTGGCGACCGACGGTTCCCAGTGCGCGTTTTTGCGAGACATCCGTCACATGTATTTGCCGATGGCACACGCCGAAGGCAAATTCGTTTCCCGAAACCCGCAGGTCCTGGACGAATTGCGCGACGCCGGTCGACTTTGTCTACGATATTCAAGAGACGAGTCCGCCGTGGTGGAAAACGACGCAATTGGCTTTCCCGCCAATCCCAACGGTGCCGACGCAAATGTCGCGGGAGTCTGTGATGCAACAGGCCGGGTTTTCGGGCTGATGCCGCACCCCGAGCGGCACATCGATGCGACTCAGCACCCTTACTGGACACGACGAAAGGTTCAACCGGCGACCGGCGACGGACTGGCGCTGTTCGAAAACGCCGTGAAATGGTTCGCCTAACGCGTCACCAACTTTTGATTTGGGGTACGACGGACTTCCAGTCTGTCGAAAAACGTCGGTATCGACGGACTGGAAGTCCGTCGTACAAAGCTGACTCAACGCTAAATTTTAATATTGACGGAGCAATAGCAACGAGCAAGCAAGAACTGACCGCCTCGGCCTTTCATCCATCCTTACTTCTTCGACTCAAACCGCACACCTTCGATTCGTGTCACTCGCCGAAGTGCACGGCACAGGCGTCTTTCTCGCACGCCGGGCGTCCACTTTTCTTTCCTGCCAACCTGTATCGATGTTTGGCCACCTGGTTGTACAAAAATCGCCACAAGCTGGCCGTTCCGGGGACGTGCAGAATCGGGGCGGCGATCCAAAGCAGCGGTAATCGTCGACTCAAATATCGCACCGCGTCTCCGCCACCGTGCCGACGACCTTGACGATCAATGATGTACATTTGCGCCATCATCTGGTCGTGGGTCAGCTCGGGATAGCGCTCGGCCACCCGCGGATCGTGTAGCGACAGGAACGCCAGCCGGCCGCCACAGCAGTCCAGCCGCCGCAGGTTTTTGACCTGTGCGATGCAAAAATTGCAATCCCCGTCGTAGATCACCACGTCGGCACCGGGAAATTCCGCAGGGTCGGGCAAGCCGTTTTCCCGCAGAATGGGTAGCGATTCGGAGACGGAACTGGCCATGAAATATGAAAAAAGGGGGATATCCGGTGGAAATCACGCTGCCATTTGGCTGCCCGGGCCTCGTATACTTCATTGTAGGACGCTCCACCACAAAGGCTACCGCCATGAACCGAATTGAATCCCAAGTTCGTAACGCCCGCCGTCGTCTCATTCTCGGCAATTTCGGGCGTTCGCTCAGTGTGACTCTATTTATCGCTTTGATCGTCGCGACAATCGCCTGCGCCATACCGGGAATCCGGACCGTCCAGAGTGACGTCCAAACATGGAATTGGGCGTGGATTTTGGGATCGATCTCCGTTGCCCTGTTGGCGTCACTGGGCTACGCATTGGCAACCGCCCCGAGTCAAAACCGCGTGGCTTTGGAAGTCGACAAACGATTCGGACTGAGCGAGCGTCTTAGCAGTTCATTGTCGATGACGGCAGCTGACCGCGAATCCGAATTCGGCCTGGCCGTGATCAGTGACGCGGACCGTCGCGCCGACAAAATCAAGATCGCAGAAAAATTCGGCTTCCAGCCCAGCAGACTCGGCTGGCTGCCAATCGCTATCACACCCGTCCTGGTGTTGGTCATGATGTTGGTCGACCCCACTCAATCGGTCGACCCGAACGGACCCGACCAAATTGATCCCGCGGTGGCGGCCCAAGTCAAACGTGCATCGTTGCAACTCAAGAAACGCATCGAACAACAGAAACGCAATGCCGATGCGAAGGGTCTGAAAGAAGCGCGCGACTTGTTCGAGAAAATGGAAAAGGATCTGGACAAGATCACGGAAAAGAAGAACGTCGACCGCAAAGAGGCGATGATCGCGCTGAACGATTTGAAAAAACAGCTCGAAGAACGCCGTGACGAATTGGGGTCAAACGACCAGATGCGAAAAGCGATGGCGCAGATGCAATCTCTGCAGTCGGGACCGGCCGGCGAAGCCGCAAAATCGATCGCCAAGGGTGACTTTGGAAAGGCCGAGCAAGTGATGCGGGAACTGGCAAACAAGATGAAGGACGGCAAGCTTTCCGAAAAAGAAAAGGAGCAACTGGAAAAACAAGTCCAACAGCTGAAAGAGCAGTTGGAAAAAGCGATCGACGAACAAAAACAAAAACAAGATGAATTGAAAGAAAAGATCGAGCAAGCCAAACGCGAAGGACGCTCGCAGGACGCTGCAAAAATGCAGCAACAGCTGAACGAAATGCAGCAGCAATCGAAACAGCAAATGCAACAGATGCAGCAGATGGCTGACAAGCTTGGTCAAGCCGCTCAAGCCATGCAAAACGGTGACTCCAAACAGGCCGCCGACGCAATGGATGCGATGGCCGACCAACTGGGTGACATGCAGCAAGAGATGAGCGAACTGAAGGACCTGGAAGATGCGATGAATGATTTGTCGCAATCAAAGGAACAAATGCGCTGCAGCAAATGCGGCGGTGCGGGTTGCCAACAATGCCAAGGCATGGGCCGGGGAATGGGAATGGGCGAAGGAGACAACCCCGGCAATGGACTTGGCGAAGGCGCCGGCCAGGGCGACCGCCCCGAAGAAGAGGGCGACACCAACACTTATGAGACTCAAGTTCGTGGCCAAGTCAAAAAAGGAAAGGCTGTGATCAGTGGTTTTGCCGACGGACCAAACCGTAAAGGCATCAGCCGCGAAGACGTCAAACGTGCGATCGAAAAAACGTTCAGCGAAGAAAGCGACCCGCTGGAAAATCAACAGTTGCCGCGAACCGAACGTGAACACGCGATGGACTATTTCAACAAACTGCGTGCCGGGCAGTGAGCAGCAAGTTGACACAGGTAATGACGGTGACGGCGGCACGGTCGATTTTTTTAGGCTGATTTCTTGTTTTGGCCTTTGCCCCGTTCCGCATACGTCCACGTGCCGTTCTGTCGGCACCGATGTGGGTACTGCAATTTCAGTGTGATCGCCGACCGCGACGATCTGATTCGTCGCTTCCTGATTGCGATCGACACGGAATTGCAATTCATCGGTCGCCATGCCCAGACAATCCCGCCCTTGGACACCCTTTTTGTCGGCGGTGGCACGCCGACGCATCTGCCGACCGATTCGTTGGAGCGTTTTCTATCGATCCTTTGCAACCGCGTCGACTTGCAACCCGACGCCGAATGGAGCATGGAAGCCAATCCCGAGGATATCACCGATGAAAAATTGGCTTTGTTGGCCGATTACGGCGTCAACCGATTGAGTTTGGGGATTCAATCGTTCAACGATCGAAAGCTGCGAACATTGGATCGAAGCCACAGCGGAGAATATGCCGAAGCGACGATCCGCCGCGCGGCCCAAGTCATCCCAAACGTTTCGATTGATCTGATCTTTGCCGCCCCCGGTGAATCGCCGGCCGATTGGCACCGTGACATTCGAACGGCGGCGTCGCTTCCGATCAAACACGTATCGACTTACGCGCTGACGTTTGAAAAAGGGACGTCATTCTGGTCACGCCGAAATCGCGGAACCCTCACAACGGTCGACGAGTCCGACGAACTGGCCATGTACGATGACGCACGTAACGTCTTTTCCGAGGCGGGGCTGGCGCATTACGAGATTTCAAACTTTGCCCGAAGCGGCTTTCGATGTCGACACAACTTGTGTTATTGGAGCGGCGACGGATGGTACGCCGCCGGTCCAGGAGCCGCAGCGTTTGTCGACGGACAGCGTGTCGTCAATCATCGCAGCACCACGACGTATTTGAAACGCATCGAAAACGGCGAAAGCCCGATCGCCGAGTCCGAAAAAATCTCTGACGAACAGGCAGCGCGAGAATCCGCGGCATTTGGTGTAAGGTTGATCGACGGGATCGATTTGGCATTGCTCGCCGGGCGCACCGGCATTCCGATCGAATCACTCTGCGCCGTCGAGCTTGATCAATTACTCGAACAGGGATTGATCGAGCGTGTCGAGCATCGAATCAAGCTGACCGACCGAGGGATTCACTTCGCCGATACCGTCGCGTCGGAATTCCTGGGCTAGAAATGATGATCGTGATCCGCCACATCGTCCGGACCGTGATCATGTGTGTGACCGGGAAGATTCTCAATGCAGATTGCGACAAAGACGCCCAGTAGTAACGCGATCGTTAACTTCACCCGATCATGATCGTGAAACGCCACTTCGGGCAACAGATCCGCAAGCGCGATACAAACAAAAAACCCCGCGGAAATTGCCAGGCCCCAGCCCAGGATTTCGGTCCCTTCCAGAATCGTTGTCGCCCCAAGGTACATCAGGAACGCACCGAGCGGGCAGGCGAGTGAAAACAACATGCTGGCCATCCGCTGGGCATGCGACGACCAACCTTGCTTGCTCATGACCGAAGTGATCGCGAACGAATCAAGCGGGATATGGAGCAAGATTACCAAAAACGTCCCCACACCCGACAAGCCCATCCACGATCCGTGCGACGCGTCTGAAATCACGCTGCTGGCCAGTGCGACGCCGTCGATCAGCGTGTGTAGTGCCAGACCAAAGAAGACACCCGCCCATCCAAATCGCTTCGGCTTGGAAACGTGATGATGGTGATGGTGATGGCCGTCACAGTGGTGTTCATGTTGATGCTCATGTTGATGGGCGTGTTCGTGCCTGTGACGCTGTTCCTGGTCGGCGACAACCACTGGAAATTCCCGCGTTTTGGCGGTATTCGAATCACGAGCACCATGATCGTGTGTGTGGAACAAGCGAATCAGCAAGAACATCGCGATCAAACCGACCAGCGATCCCATTCCCGTTTTGGTGGAAGACTTCAAAATCTCGCCCGCATGTGGCAATAAATGCAGCATTGCGATTCCCAGCATCAACCCGCCCACGCCGCTCATCAGCAACTGGGTTCTCAGGTGCGTCATCCGGATCAGATCCGACAGCCGACCGCCCGTGTTGGACGCGACAAAAATGAAGACGCAATAAACAAAAAGTAGCGAAACGGGCGACATGACCGGCAAGACCTAAGGGGGACGGACGATGGGAATGTTACGCCAACAGGCACAGAGTGGCTATGGGTAACCCGAGTGCACTTGCAATTGAATTGCAAAACGCTAGTCTGTGTGAGTGTTCCGAAACAGGAGATTCGATGACCGCTCCGCTTCCTTCCGTCAAAGATTTGATTCGTCAATCGGGCCTCCGCGCGACGCCGGCCCGAATTGCGACGTTGGATTGTCTGCGTGAATCGGATTCACCGTTGACGCATGCCGAGGTCGCCGACCAGGTGTCCGACCGCGGGATCGACAAGGCGACGGCGTTCCGAAATCTGAATGATCTGACCGACGTCGGCTTGGTTCGCCGTACCGAACTAGGTGATCACGTCTGGCGATTCGAAGCCGTGCGTGGGGAATCAGAAGACGGCGGGCACCCACACTTTTTATGTGTCGATTGCGGTACGGTTTCTTGCCTGGACGACGTCAAATTGACTGCCGGCAGTCTGCGGCACAGTGCCAAGGTCGGCGAGATCACGGAAATCTTGTTACGCGGTCACTGTAATGATTGCGGAAACGCATAGGGACCACTTGAACCTATTCTTCTCTGTCGGATGGAAGACCCGGTGAAAAAGCGACTCATACAATACTGGGATTCGTTCTCCTTCGTC